>CAZDMX010000050.1:0-9808 GCA_964506085.1 uncultured Thiothrix sp.
ATTCAGTGCTATAGGCATTCGCAGTAGTTTCAACTGCGTTTTTTAGGTTAAACTAAACCTATCTTCTTATTCTCGGACATGCTCCGGTCTGATGGCTCTGCTACCGTATCAGATATAAAGCCCCCCCCTATCAGGAATACACACGACCTCATGCAGGACTATTCAAAACTCAATAAACAACAAACCAGCATCCTGCTCGTCTCGATACTCATTATTGCTCTATGCGGTCTCGCTTATCAGCTAATTATCGGCACAGTATCTAGCTATTTGCTGGGCAATAGCGTTTATCAATTCTCACTCACCATCGGCTTATTTATGTTTTCGATGGGTGTAGGGTCTTATGTATCAAAGTTACTACGAGGAGATTTAGTTGAAAACTTCATAAGCATAGAAATCGCTATTTCTCTTGTGGGTGGTATTTCCAGTATCGTGTTATTTATGGCCTTCCCTATGGTACGCGCCCTTTACGACGTTACCATGTTTACCCTAATATTTATTATTGGCACATTAGTGGGCATGGAAATACCCATCCTTACCCGTATTCTGGAACAAAAACAAAGTACACGAAACTCAATAGCGAATGTACTTTCCATCGATTATTTGGGTGCATTAATAGCCTCAATAGCCTTTCCTCTCTTCTTGCTGCCGCAACTTGGCTTAGTGCGCTCATCCTTTGCCATTGCTTTGATTAATATTTTAGTAGCCCTGATCAATCTCTATTTCTTCAGAAAATACTTAGTTAGAATCAAGCTACTAACAGTGCTTACACTCAGTATACTTATTATGCTAGTTGCCTTTACTGTGTATGGCACGGTGTTGACCCGTTACGCAGAAAAACATCTCTACTTTGATCAAATCATCTTCAACAAACAAACACCCTACCAAAAAATAGTCGTCACCAAATCAGTAACTAGTGACGAACAACATCTTTATATAGACGGGCATATACAGTTCTCCTCTCGTGATGAATATCGTTACCATGAAGCCTTAGTCCACCCTACTCTCTCCATCGCTGGAAAACGCGAAAACGTATTAATACTAGGTGGGGGAGATGGGTTGGCGGCTAGAGAAGTACTCAAATACGACGATGTCAAAAACATTCATCTAGTCGATATTGATCCCGAAATGACCGACATCAGCAAACAGCTACGCATGCTGACAGAACTCAATGAAAACAGCCTGCAAGACCCTAGGGTTACAATCTATAACGAAGATGCTTTCAGCTTTATTAATCAACCGGGTATCCTCTACGATCGGGTGATTATAGATATGCCAGACCCCCACAATGAAGCCATCAATAAACTCTATTCAAAAGAGTTTTACACCATGATCCGCAGACGCATGGCCGTTGACGGGGTCTTGGTTTCACAAAGCTCATCACCCTTCTACACACGGCATACTTTTTGGTGTATAGAAAACACACTAGCCGCTGTATTTGACAACACCATGAGCTACCAGGTAACCATACCTTCGTTTGGAATTTGGGGTTTTAATATGGCAAGGGTCAATACGGCATTGCCTGATAAATTCACTTTTCATGTACCGACGCGTTTCCTAAACTCCGACATCATGCAAGCAGCACAAATATTTGGTAAAGATATATCCAAAGTAGATACGCCAGTAAATACGATTATGGAACCTAAGCTTTATCATCTGTATTTAACAGATTTAAAGAATTAAGAGTAGTGAGTCACAAATAGGTGGTTTTTTTGTTGATGGGTAGGTTGGGGTGACGTGAGGAACCCCAACAATCCACCATGTTGGATCTAGCTGGGTTAGGTTTAGATAGGTTTGGAAGCCTTCAGATTTAATCCACCACAAAGCCAATATTTTTAAACTTACCTTTATCTTTAAACTCAATCTCGCGTTTAAGACCATCAATTAAAGACTGCGCATCCAACTTTATAGGATCATAACGACTCTGTCTCACTACGGTAGCGAAATCACCAGGCGTAAGACCACGCAAAGCACGAACTTTCTTCTCGCATCCTTCTGTGTCTTCAATGCAGCTATTATAATCAGCAATAACTTGTTGGAATAGCTCCCAGCCTTGCTCTGGCTTGAGGTAATCAAACTTGATTTTCAAATCAAAACGTCGTAATGAAGCTTGATCCAGATTGTCCATCAGGTTAGTAGAACACACGAAAACACCTTCAAAGCGTTCCATCTGTGTAAGCAACTCATTGACTTGAGTGACTTCCCAAGATTGTCTTGCATGTGATCTATCCCGAAGAAAGCTGTCCGCTTCATCTAATAGTAACAAAGCATTCTCATCCAGAGCTTGCTCAAACATGGCCTTAATTTCTTTTTCAGTCACACCGACGTAAGGGTCTAGTAAATCAGAAGCACGCTTTACTAGTAACGGTTTATCTAGTACTTCCGAAATATGCCGAGCAAACTCACTTTTACCTGTACCAGAAGGCCCGTATAAGCAGAAGCGGCCTTGACCATATTTTTGCAAACCTTCTTGCAATCCAACTAAGTCATAATCCGCGTTCAAAATATCTGGTCGATATGAGATGGGTGACGAAGCACCTTTAGCAAGATTTTTATCGTATCCCATTGCATGTAGCGTGTTACTGATCACTCGTTCCAAACTAGCTTCATTTTGAAGTTGATCTTTAAAATCGAGTTCTTTGACCACTTTTACTGCACGAGCAATCAAACCGGGGGCAAGATCTTCATTGATAGAAATCTTCTTAATCCAGCCATCACTAACATTCAAATCTTTGGTGTAATGATTAATAATCTTGATACGTGTTTTTCTAGGTGGTGTTTTAAGCTCCATGACATAGTCAAAACGGCGCAGAATAGCCTCATCTATGTGGCTGATGACATTAGACACCCAGATTGCAGGAACTTTATTCTCCTCCAATACCATATTGAACCAACCCTTCTTCGAGTCAGTGCTGGTACGAATTCCAAAACGCTCCATACTTCCATCACGTACAAATACATCCTCGATTTCATCAAATAAAATCATGGTTTGGTTTTTACGTTTCAGCACTTGCTGACAAAGCTGATAAGAATCCACACGACCCTGATACATAATGGCATCATCATCGCCGTCCGTTGTAGTCACTTCATATAAGCTATATTCAAGATCGGTTGCCAATGTTCTGACCAGTTCACTTTTACCGGTACCAGGGGGGCCATAAATCAACACATTGCTGCCTTGTAAACCCTTGGAACACGAAGCCTTTAAATAACGACTTACAATTTCATAATCCTTACTGATATGTTCGAAGTCACTGGCTTTTAGATTCGGTTTTTTACCTTGAGTAAAAAAGCGTTTCAGCGATTCCATAATGTCAGGCTGATCTTCATCCAGTAACACATCAGAGATTTCATCCAGAATACTAATTTGATATTCAAGATTAGTGTGCTCTTCACGATCAAGACGCAGCAGTCCTGTTTTATTGAGAAGACCTTCAGAGGAAAGCGCTTGACGCACTTCAACAGGAGGGATGCCAACAATCGCAGCCAGTACACTCACCACACTATGCGAAGAAATATCACCCAACACATCACAAATCGCTTCTAAATCACGCACAGCATGTAGCAGCACACCAAAAGCTAGCAATCGTTGCTCAACCGGGTTTAGATCAATTAAGTCACTTAGCTTTCGTATATTCTGTGACAAAGTAAGATCAGTAAAGTTATGTGGCTTAGCCTCATACTTGTCGTATTGCTTATTCAAAATCTTGCGGAATTTCTTCTTGCTTAGCTCATTATCTTCGTCATATTTATCCAGTAATTTCTCAAGCCCGACGGCAGCTAAAGCACGTTCATTACCGTATAAACCATAAGAAATATCCATCAGGGTGTAACCCTTCAGATCAAGCAAAATACGCAACGACCAAAGAATAACTACGTCTTTGTATTGATCCATTGGAGATGTGAAATCTGTACTCATTTTTTTGATTATTAGTGTGTATTTTAGGGATAAGGAAAGAGACTATAGGCTATTACTAAGGATTTATCATCAATATTTATAGTTAATGCTAGAGATTTAATGAGTGAGTGCTGCAAGCGGGTATTGGCTAGTAATCCGCTCTGGTGAGTAACTGCTCCATACACATAGAAGTAACCCTTAGGAGGGTGTTGTAAAAGTAGATTATGGAGATTGTGGGTGACGACTGTATGGGCACAGGAGAGGATAACGCATGGAGCAGCGAGGCACGAACCCCAACGTAACGCTTGTTTGTTGGGGTTCCTTCGTCACCCACAATCCACAACCGTAGCTTCTGTCTATACCTGAGACTTGTCTTCTATCGAGGCAGACTAGTTTCGCCCATTAGATATTTATCTACCGAATGTGCGCATTGTCTACCTTCTCTAATAGCCCAAACAACGAGAGACTGTCCTCGACGCATATCACCTGCCGAGAATACTTTGTCTATAGAGGTGTAATATGCGTTGTCACCTTCGGTATCGCCTTTCACATTGCCCATGGGATCAAACTCAACAGCAAGCTCTTTTAGCATGCCATCCTGAACCGGATGTACAAAGCCCATCGCCAAGGTAATTAAATCAGCAGGCAATTCAAACTCTGAGCCAGAGACTTCCGACATTTGCCATCTGCCATCTGCATCTTGCTTCCATTCTACTTCGATACATTTGATGGCTGTTAGTTGACCGTTATCATCACCCATAAATTCTTTGGTTGCCACCGAGAATTTACGTTCACAGCCTTCTTCTTGTGAAGTTGATGTACGCATTTTATTAGGCCACTCAGGCCAAGTAAGACCTTTGTTTTCTTTTTCAGGTGGACGAGGCATTATTTCTAGCTGTGTAATAGATTTAGCATCATGTCTACTTGAGGTACCGATACAATCCGACCCGGTGTCACCACCCCCTATAACGACTACGTGTTTGTCTTTCGCCGAGATAACCTTGTCTTCTCCATGAATACCTTGGATGAATTTGGTATTGGCTTTCAGGAAGTCCATTGCAAAATGGATACCTTGCAAGTCACGACCTGGAGCAGCTAGATCACGAGGCAATTCAGAGCCACCTGTCAATAAGACTGCATCATAATCCGCTAATAATTCTTTAGCCGTTATATCAATACCAATATGAGTATTCAGACGTAAGTCTACGCCTTCGGCAATCATTTGCTGTACGCGACGTTCGATGACTTCTTTCTCTAGCTTGAAGTCAGGAATACCAAAACGAGCTAAACCACCTGCTTTGGGTTCTTTTTCAAACAGCACAACCTCATGCCCTACTCTACAGAGTTGTTGTGCAGCGGCCATACCTGCTGGCCCTGAACCCACTACCGCCACTTTCTTGCCTGTTTTATTTTCTTCTATTTCAGGTTGTACCCAACCTTCCTCGAAGCCTTTATCTATAATCGCACATTCAATGCTTTTGATAGTTACCGGCTCATCGTCGATATTTAATGTACAGGATTCCTGACAAGGTGCAGGGCAGATTCTTCCGGTAATTTCAGGGAAGTTATTGGTGGTGTGCAGGGTAGTCAACGCCTCTTTATAATCGTTTTGATAGACCAGATCATTCCAGTCAGGTATCAGGTTATTCACCGGGCAACCTTCATGGCAAAAAGGAATACCACAATCCATACAACGTGCGCCTTGACGGGCGAGTTCTTCTTCTTCTAGCGGAATAACAAATTCTTTAAAGTGAATAACTCGTTCTTCTACATCTTTATAGCCACGGTCTACACGATCGAATTCTTTAAAACCAGTTATCTTTCCCATGTCTATATGTCTACCCTTTATGCCGCTGCTTTCTTTTGATTCAGCGCTTCCATTGCTCGTTTGTAATCAACCGGCATGACTTTAATGAATTTTTTCAATGTAACTTCCCAATTATCAAGCATCCGTTGTGCAACGGCTGAATCTGTATAACGCAGATGATTCTCAATAATACCTTTTAAGCGCAGATCATCAGCCGTCGTTAAATCGCTTAAATCAGCATTGGCAGGGCCTATTTTAATCTTTTCAAGCGCTACCATTTCTTTATTACAATGGGCTTCGAATTGCCCATCGTTATCGTAGACGTAAGCCATTCCACCTGACATTCCAGCAGCAAAGTTACGACCCGTTTGACCAAGACAAACAACAATGCCGCCCGTCATGTATTCACAACCATGATCGCCCACACCTTCAATAACAGCCGTTGCACCAGAGTTACGAACCGCAAAGCGTTCGCCACCTACTCCTCTGAAATAACACTCTCCAGCTATTGCGCCATACAAAACGGTATTGCCAACAATAATGTTTTCTTCAGCATGCTCTAAACTAGAATTAGCCGGAGGGGCAATAATGAGTTTACCACCTGACAAACCTTTACCCACATAATCGTTACCTTCACCCGATAACTTAATCGTAACGCCTTTGGCTACCCAAGCACCAAAAGACTGACCGATAGTGCCTGTCGCATTGATAGTAATGGTGTCATCAGGTAGTCCTGCATGACCGTATTTTTCAGCTATGCGCCCTGACAGCATCGTTCCAAAGGTTCGGTTGCTGTTTTCTACTGCAATATTAATCTCAACTTTCTCACGATTTTCAAGCGCTGGTTGAGCTTCTTTGATGAGCTGATTATCTAGTGCTTTATCTAAACCGTGATCTTGTTTGTCAACGCAGTAGATATGATCTTCTTTTGCAGATTCAGGCTTGTAGAGAATCTTCGAATAGTCCAGACCTTTTGCCTTCCAGTGCTTAATCGCATCACGCATGTTTAAACGATCTGACTGGCCGATCATTTCATCATAACTACGGTAGCCTAGCTTCGCCATCAACTCACGAACCTCTTCTGCGATGAAAAAGAAATAATTAACTACATGTTCGGCTTTACCCGTAAAGAGTTTTCGCAATTCAGGGTCTTGAGTAGCAACACCCACAGGACAAGTATTTAGATGGCATTTACGCATCATAATACAGCCTTCAGCGATTAATGGAGCCGTTGCAAAACCTACTTCATCCGCACCCAACAACGCTGCAATCACTACATCTCGACCCGTTCTCATGCCGCCATCAGCCTGTACGCTAATACGGCTACGCAGTCGGTTCATCACCAAGGTTTGATGAGTTTCAGCTAAACCAAGCTCCCAGGAAGAACCGGCATGTTTAAGCGATGTTAAAGGCGATGCACCCGTTCCACCGTCATAACCAGATATAGTCAAATGATCGGCGTGAGCCTTGCAAACACCTGCGGCAACCGTTCCTACACCCACTTCTGAAACCAGCTTAACCGAGACACGAGCTGCTGGGTTCACATTCTTTAAGTCATGAATAAGCTGTGCTAAATCTTCGATTGAATAAATATCATGATGAGGAGGAGGTGAAATCAAACCCACACCTGGCGTTGAATGACGCACACGTCCGATCTGTTCATTCACTTTATAGCCGGGTAACTGACCACCTTCACCCGGTTTTGCACCTTGCGCCATTTTGATCTGGATATCATCGGCATTCACTAAGTATTCGGTAGTCACTCCAAAACGACCCGATGCTACCTGCTTAATGGCAGAGCGTTCTGGGTTTGGAGAACCATCAGGCAAGGGGTTATAGCGTTCAGGTTCTTCGCCACCTTCACCGGTATTGGACTTACCACCCAGAATATTCATCGCTTTAGCTAGCGTTGAATGAGCTTCGTAAGAAATACTACCAAACGACATGGCACCGGTAGCAAAACGCTTGACGATTTCTTTAACAGGCTCAACCTCGTCAAGCGGAATAGCCGTATCAGCCCAATTGAATTCCATTAAACCACGGAAGTTGAGCAATGCCTTGTTTTGTTCATTGATAATCTGGCTAAATTCTTTATAGCTTTTGGCATCGTTACCCCGTGCAGCATGCTGTAATTTGGTAATCGTTTCTGGTGTCCATGCATGGGCTTCACCACGGACACGGTAAGCATAGTCACCCCCTACATCTAAATGATGTTGGTAGATATCCTGCTCGCCATAAGCTCTGTCATGCAACTGCTTGGCTTCTGCTGAAATTTCAGCAAGACCGACACCTTCTATCTTTGTAGAAGTACCGGTAAAGTATTTATCTATAAAGGTTTCTTTTAAACCAATAGCATCGAAAATCTGTGCGCCACAATAGGATTGATAAGTACAGATGCCCATTTTAGACATGACTTTTTTAAGGCCTTTTCCCACTGCTTTGATATAGTTATTCTTGGCTTTTTCGATATCCAAACTAGGCGCTAAAGTAGTTAGGTTTGCTTCTAGTGTTTCAAAAACCAACCACGGATTAATGGCTTCCGCACCATAACCTGCCAAGGTTGCAAAGTGGTGGTTCTCAATCGCTGCGGCTGTTTCAATAACCAAGCCCGTTTCAGTACGCAGACCTTTACGAATCAAATGCTGATGCACGGCTGAAGTTGCCAATAATGCGGGAATCGTTAAACGGTCTTTACTGATGTTTCTATCTGATAAAACAAGAATATTGTAACGTCCTTCTACCGCTGTTTCTGCATCATTACACAAGGTATTGATAACCTCTTCCATGCCTTCAGCACCCAGCGAAACATCATAAGTAATATCCAATGTTTTGGTTCTGAAGTCATCACCTACTACATCGGTGATATGACGAATTTTATCTAATTCCTGATTAGATAAAATAGGCTGTGAAACTTCGAGACGTTTTTGTGAACCGGCTTCATTAATACCCAACAAGTTGGGTTTTGGACCAACCAACGATATCAATGACATGACGATTTCTTCACGAATCGCATCAATGGGTGGATTAGTCACCTGAGCAAAGTTCTGTTTGAAATAGTTCGATAAATGACGAGACCTGTCCGACAGCACCGCTTGTGGATTATCTGCGCCCATAGAACCTAAGTCTTCTTCACCTTTGATAACCATGGGTGAAATAATGAACTTCATATCTTCTTGAGTATAACCAAAGGCTTGTTGTGCGTTTAGTAATGCCTCGCCTGTTAGCGGCTCAGGGATGGTATTCTCACTACTTCTATCATCCAGATCAGAGACATGGATTTGAGTATCGGCTAGCCATTGTGAATAAGGCTTCTCAGAAGCAAGCTTATCTTTTAATTCTTGATCATCAATAATCCGCCCTTCTTCCATATCGATGAGGAACATCTTGCCGGGCTGTAAACGCCATTTTTTGACAATCTTGTGTTCTGGAATTTCCAACACGCCCATTTCTGAGGCTAATACCACAAGATCGTCATCGGTAATCAGGTAACGTGCAGGACGTAAACCATTTCTATCTAATGTTGCGCCAATTTGTCTTCCATCAGTAAAAGCAACGGCTGCTGGACCATCCCATGGTTCCATCAATGCTGCATGATATTCATAAAAATCACGACGCTTGCTATCCATTAATGTGTTACTACCCCATGCTTCAGGGATCAACATCATCATCGCATGAGTCATGCTGTATCCACCAGCAACCAGTAACTCTAACGCATTATCGAAACAGGCAGAATCCGATTGTCCAGGGGGTATTAAAGGCCATATTTTCTTGAGATCATCTCCCAGAATATCCGATGCCATAGAGTGCTGACGGGCAGCCATCCAATTAACATTTCCCTGATTGGTATTGATTTCACCATTATGTGCAATCATTCTGAATGGATGCGCCAAGTCCCATGTGGGGAAGGTATTGGTAGAGAAACGCTGATGCACCAATGCCAATGCAGAGGTCATGCGTTCATCATTTAAATCAGGATAGAACTCACCGACTTGTCCAGCCAGTAACATGCCTTTGTAGACAATCGTGCGCGTTGACATGGAATTAATGTAAAAATAATCTGAGCCATTTGCGCCATCCATTTTTTTAACAGCAACCGTTATGCGCTT
>CAZDMX010000051.1:0-4800 GCA_964506085.1 uncultured Thiothrix sp.
TACGGTTAAGTCCTTTGATAAAAAATTGAATAAGTGTTTGCACAAGAATTAGTTGTCGACAAATACTCTTGTTCACCTTCAAAAGGTACCCTCAGTTATTCGGTCATTGAAGATCGAATAGATAAGCACTTCGAGCAAATATTTCAGTTGGTACACCTAGCGCCTGTTTTAAAGCCACATCACGATCAAACGGGTTTTCAATTTTTGAAAGGGTATACATTTGTTTGATAGTGAGATTAAGTGGGAAATAGTAAGGCGAGACCAAGATCATATTGGTTAATGGGTAGTCACTTCCATAGAGTAATTTATCTTGTATTTCTGGTACATTTATAGCTTTATTTAAATAACCTAATTTATTAATCTGAGTAAGGCTGGAAATTTCACTATAGAAATTTGGGTAGCCTGCCAGCATAGGTAGCGCACGCAAATAATTACTTTCTTGTTCATTTTCACCCGTAGTTGCAATATGTGCGGCTATCACGGTTACTCCCATCGCCAAGGGTAGTTTCAATCGCTTGGGGTCGCCATAATCATCAATGGCAGAATCAAATGATCTTTCTTGTCCTGTATGGCTTAGCAACGGTAAATCCAATTCTTTCATCTTGTTGTAGAAGGGCGTGAGGGTCAGGTCTGATGGATCAATATGTTGGATGTTAGGTATCCATTTTATCAACTTAGCCCCTTGTGCTTTGGCTTTTTCTAACCGTTCTAGTGCATCTCTGCGGTAGGGGTTGATACTTGCTCCGTAGTAAAGTGATGGATAGAGCGCGGTTTGTTTAGCTACAAAATCGTTGGGTATATAAACTTGAGTTTTTTCTTTGTCTAGCTGCCCTTTGTTATTAATGACACCATCCATTGCCAAAACAATCGCCCCTTTTACATGCTTTGATGCATCAATGGTTGCTGCTAGTCGTTTGATGACTAATTGATCCCCTTCCGTTTCAACTTCTTTGCGTGTTACACCAAAGGCATTGAGGTAATAATCAAACTTATAGCCTTTTTTCATGCTGTCTGAAACAAAGCTGCCACTATCGCCATAGCCTAAACCTGCGATATGCACATGCATATCAATAATAGCGGTAGTGGGTAATTCAGATGGGGGAAGCGCAGGGCCTTTGAAAAAGATAGCCCGTAAAACAAGCGCTACGATGATCAATAAGAGGATTATAAAAAATAACAGTTTAAGGAATTTGAATAATTTTTTTAACATGAGGACAGGATTGTGGGTGTGATGAAGTGAGAAATAAAAACCGCTATGAGTATAGCAAATTTAAAAATAATTATGACAATTGCAATCAAACACGTCCACCAATCGTCTATTAACCGACGACGGGAAAACTGTGTTTTGTGTTAAAGACATCTCGAACGAGAATTCTAATCAATTGAGATGCACTAAATTCACACCGAAGTCATTTCTATTTTTTATGTTATACAAATTAAGGAAAATATTATGAAAAAGTCACGTGTACTGGCAGCAGCTGCAGTTGCTAACATTTTGGTTCTTGGTACAACACTAAGTACAGTAGCATTTGCCGTTCCTGAGCAACCTAAAAATTGGGAAAAATGTGCGGGTATTGCCAAAGCAGGTAAAAACGATTGTGGATCATTGACTAAAGGTGGTCATTCCTGTGCAGGACAAGCAGAATTCGACAACCTCGATACAGAATGGGTTTATGTACCTGAAGGTACTTGTGAGAAAATTACCGGTGGTATTAAAGGTAAAGTAAAGCCTGCTAAATAAGAGCAGATTGGCAATACTTAGCCTGTTTCTTTACTTTGGTTCGTTTGCGACTGCGCAGTTTCTTTGAGACCAGAATGGGGGAGCAGGCTAGCTTTCAATCCTAATTTAATACAGAGTTGTTCAATCCGTTATCCCTCCCTAAAGAAAGGGTGTTGTAAAAGCCAATTTTGTAGGTTGGCGGTGAGGCACGAACCCCAACAAAACTGCATCATGTTGGGGTTCGTGCCTCACCCACAATCTACTTTTTCTACCCTCTCAAAAAAAGTAGGGTGTTTATTGAACAGCCCTGTAATTGACTTACAGTGGCACTAATGAATAGTATTTCTACACATACACTTTCTGCACATACCCTTTCGGGTGAAGCAGGTATTGGTTTGCGAACTGAACATATCGAGCAAATTCTGGAACACCAGAATACTAATGAAAACATTAACGAAGAATCTATTCCATGGTTAGAGTTGCTGGTTGATAACTGGTTGGCTGACGGTGGTTTAACCAAGCGTTATCTTGAGGCTATCGCTGAGAGATACCCGATAACATTACATGGCGTTGGGCTGTCTCTAGGAGGTATAGAACCCCTTGATTTTCATTATTTGGGCAAAATAAAACGTATCATGCAACGCAGTGGTGCTTTGTGGTATTCAGAGCATCTTTGTTTTTCGCAATTAAAGTCTTACTATTCACACGATCTTTTACCCTTGCCTTATACGGAAGAAGCAATAAATCATCTGGCTACGCGAATTGAACAAGTGCAAGACTTCCTGGGGTGTCAGCTTATTGTTGAGAATGTTTCAAGCTATCTGGAATACCAGCAAAGTACCTTGTCAGAAGGGGAGTTTATTAATGCAATTGCTGCTGAGTCAGATTGCGGATTGCTTCTGGATGTTAATAATTTTTATGTGAATCAAGTAAACCATGGTCAGAGTGCGTTAGAACAGATATTACAGCTGTCTGCTGATCGTGTTAAAGAAATTCATTTGGCAGGCTTTGTTGATAAAGGTAGTTATCTAATTGATGCACACAATAATCCCGTAGCGAAGGAAGTGTGGACTTTATATGAGGCAACATTGCAGCATGTAGGCAATGTACCCACGTTAATCGAATGGGATAATGATATTCCTGCGCTAGATATCTTGCTAGCAGAACGAAACCAAGCCCAAGGTTTCCTTGATTCGTATATCCAAACTGAAGAGACAAGGAGATGTGCATAGATGATGTGCTTAGATAACGTACAAGATACTTTCTCAAGGGCTATTTATTATGCCGATACTCAACCATTGGAGTGCTTGATTGAGGGTTCTGACAACTTCACTTGTCAAGCAAGGATAAACGTATATCGTAATAACACAATGGGTACACTAAAAAATGCATTGAGTCAGGTATTTCCTGTGTGTGAGTTATTAGTAGGTGCTAATTATTTTAATCAGTTGGCGACTACTCACGTACGCCATAACCCCTCCATACAGCGTAACCTAGATTTATATGGAGGAACCTTTCCAGTAACGATAAAAGGCTTGATTGAAGAGCACCAAGAGCTAGAAAAGCTGGATTATCTTGCTGATGTTGCACAGCTAGAATGGTTGTTACATCAATCTTATTATGCGGTAGACAGATCGCCTTTCGATATGGATAAATTTGCTGCTTTAGATGCTGAGCAACAGGCACAGGCAAGCTTTATACTAGCGCAAGACATCGCACTGATGGATAGTGAATATCCTGTTTATGATATTTGGACAGGTCATCAAGCGGAGGGTAATAACATGCTGGATGACAGTCACAATAAACGGCATAACTATATTCTTGTACAACGAAAAAAATGGCAATCACTGCCTGAATTGATTGATGTGGGACTGTATCGTTTATTAATGGCGATTAGTAAGGGAATAGGGTTGTTAGATCTAACCCACTATCTCGAACAAAGTCCACTCGACATAGCTACACTTATTCAACAAGGTTTAGTGAATGGTTTTGAAGATGGTATTAGATAAACAACAATTAGATCAGCTTTACCGTTATTGCTATGCGTTGACGGTGCATCGTGATGATGCCTATGATCTGTTGCAGTCCAGCCTTGAAAAATATCTTAAGCGACCAACCAGTGAGAGGCAATCTGAATTAGCTTATCTACGACGTATTATTCGTAATCAATTTATTGATACTGTAAGGCACGATAATATTCTTGAATTTCAATCATTAACCGATAACAATAATGATGCTATATCATTAGATTTGGAAAGCCTTGATAACATTCTCATTAACGAAGAATTAGTAGATATTGTATGGTCAATCCTGAATACCTCTGAGCGTGAAATTGTTTTTTTATGGGCAATAGAAGGCTATACAGCGGCTGAAATCGCCCATGAAATTGATGCTCCAAGAGGCACTGTATTATCGAAGATACACCGCTTACGGCTAAAAATTAACAAAGCGTTAGATGAGACCAACAAAATGAATATGGGGAGGGGGTGAAATGAAAAAGCCACTTAAACAAGCTGTTCAAGAGCAAATGAATTCGCTTTCTCTTGATGAGCAACACATAGATAAACTCATGCAAATGCAGCGTGATGATGCTCTTTCGTCTAAAATAGTACCTAGCAGACAGATGTCCAACAATAAGTGGTATAGCTTTGCCGCTGTTGCAGCGGTGCTACTGGTTTTTGTTCTAGTTACTGTAGTCGTTTCTCTGCGTACAACAGAGCCCACACAGGTTTCATCGGAAATGATTCAAAAAATCGCTAACGAGGTGGCAGGGAATCATCTGAAAATGAAGCCTTTGGAAGTGCAGACAGCCGCGATAGGCGATGTCCAACGCTATTTTACCGAATTAGATTTTATGCCACAACAGTCACAACATATTGATGGCATGGCCCATATAAAACTGGCGGGTGGTCGTTATTGTTCTATTCAGGGTTTTACCGCTGCTCAGTTACGCTATAAAGATAAGGATGGTGGCCATGTCACCTTGTTTCAAACATATTACAGCCCTGAGCTGTTTAATAGCCCTGAGCTGTTTAATAACCCAGAGCTGTTCAAGCAATTACCTGATGTAGATAAAGGTG
>CAZDMX010000051.1:4900-9766 GCA_964506085.1 uncultured Thiothrix sp.
GACAATACCCTACTAATATTTTCCCCAGAAGCATTTACATAGCAGTGGAATCGCTCATACATTTCCAATATATCAACGACCTCTCAACTTATTCTTTAAGTCGCGTCGGCGAGCATACTTATCGCGATAACCGATTGCTATAGTCAATAGCTCGCCTTGTGGTTTATTCATCAATTGTGCATAACGATCCAAGATGATTTTCATGGTTGCATCATCTTGGGTTAACCGCACAAAATTTGTTAGTCTATCCTTCAAGTTTAAACTTCTAAACTGCATCCGGTTGATATCAACAACCTTAAACAAATAGCCTTCACCCTGTTTCTTAATCAAAATATTACCAGGCGAAAAGTCGCGATGTAATATACCTCTTTGGTGAAGATCATAACTGAACTCAGAAAATTTCTGTAATAGTTGCGTACGGTTTTCAAACAGTTCATCCCGTAAAATTGGTCGAATAGTAAAGTCATATTTAAAATAGCGTGAAATGTAATAGCTACGTGATAATCCCCCCTGATGAAACTGTTCAATATAAGCTACTGGTTCGGGGCAAGTATCACTACCCAGTTTTAAAGAGTACTCATAAGAGCGTTTAGCTTTAGAAGGCCGTATATAGCGGTAAGCAAAACGATTAATAATATTTGGAACTTTAAATGACTTAACTACATAGTCTTCACCAGCACACTCCACCACCCGAATTTCATTACGTGCAGCATGTAATATGTGTGAAGAGTCTTGAAAATGCTCTTCAATATGATCAATTAGGTGTTGCAAATGCGTGTAGTCAGGATGAAGCCGATATTTCATGGGATAATACACTCAGTAAACATAAAGTGGGGACTCTCCTACCTGCGTTTTGTCTTGGCTAACTTCTTCGCCATCACGTAGGATAATTGTTTTCCCCTTGGTATTGATCGTTGTAGGCTGAAGCGCCCAATATACATCAATGATAGCCTGACTCTCACCTTCGACTCGCACATGATAAAGCTCATCATGCTGTTTAAGTGCAACAAAGCGGGTGTTTTTTAGAACAGAGAGTAGCGTCTTAAACGCATAATAAGAAGGGTATTTGACTAGACCTTTGCGATTGTCGATCAAACCATAACCCGGTGCAATCAGTTGATGCCAATAAACATTTTTTACCACGCCGGAGGCAAAGGCTAATAAATAATAACGTACTAGGAAGTTTGCATGATCCTCAAGGCTGACACACTCATAACCACTCGTTGGTGTATATGGATGCGTGTTTTCAATGGGCCAGTTAGTTTCTGTGACCACGATATCAGAGGTGGTTTTGGGGCTTAAACGAGCAATGGATTGCAGCAAATGTAATTTCTTTATGAGATCCAGACCCGCTTGTGTGTTTTCAGGTGCGCCACGCCGATCAACATAGAGCAAACTACTCAATTGATCAAAACGCAGGCGGTAGAAATTAAATAATGTCCTTATGGTGAAGTAATATTCAAAATCAATGACGGGAGCGCCTAGTAAGATGAGCTGCGGATATTTTTGCTGTTTTAAATCATAGGCTACCTTATATAAACGTAAATACTCATCCATAGAGAAGATGGCCCATTTTTTACGGTTAATGGCATTGCCAATCTGGAAGCGATTCGTCAACGGGGAGAAATGTTTAAATATGTCATCAAGCGACTGTTGTAAACGTTCACGGTCTTCAATGTGACGACGATCTTGCAAGATGTTAATCAAGATGTTCTTATCGCTAAACTGTTGTGCAAACTCAAGATAATCCGATAAGTTTTCTATGTCATGCAAGGGTAGGCGAATGAGCAACTGGTCAACACCCAAATCATCAATAAATTGACGGGTCATCTCAGGGTTTTTATCTAGATTAATGCTCATTCCAAAGAATGAGGTCGTATCAACCGTATTTTTTTTGCTAGGCACTAACAGATAAAAAAGAGTCGCTAGAGGAAAAACGAGCAGATTGACTCCCAGCATTTTAAAAAAATCCCATGTGGCCGTTCTATAGATTTTACGTTTATAAGCTTTATCACTAATCATTTCTGGCTGGTCAGAGAATGAGTTCCAACGTAGTGGCATGAAAAATACTCCTCATGATAAATTCAAAGCGAAATCATTTCATCCTAAGAATGACTAGTGTTGAGAGATAGTAATTTGGAATAGATTATTTCCATCTCATCTAACATTTTTTCAGCGGTACAATGTTGTAGTGCATGTTTTCTTCCCTGTTTAGCATACTGCAAACGCTTATCATCCGACACTATCAATTCTTTCATCGCCGCTGATAATGCCTGAGCATCTTTTGCTGGAACGATAACCCCTGTTTCTCCATCTATAATGACCTCAGTAATGCTGCCTACTGGCGTGGATATAACGGGTAATTCACATAACATCGCTTGCATAATACTTTGCGGAACCCCTTCATTGGCATAGGAAGGGAGTACCAATAAATCCATGCTTTGCAACCAGGGTACGACATCATCTTGATTACCGGATAGTGTCGAGGTGTTGGTCAATCCAAACTTGTGCAAGGTTTCTTCGATAAAGGAACGATAAGGTCCATCCCCGACTATTAGCAAGTGAATATCTGGATTATTCAGTTTTGCAATAGCTTCAATGAGGTAGATATGGCCTTTCCAAGTGCGGATGGTAGCCAGAATACCTACTATAAATTTATCGCTGGGTATTGACAGCGACTGCTTGCTACGTTCGTCTTCTTTATCTCTTGGCACAAAACGATTTGCATCAATGCCTGTGGGTACTGATGTCATCTTCTCAGCTGGGAATTGGTTTGTGTGAATTAGAGTTTGTCGTAACTTTTCCCCCGTTGTGACAATGTAATCCGTAGCAGAGGTGTATAACCAACGCGTTGCTGAATTTTTTGACACGGGTGCTGAAACGTGACGCGTTCTTAGAATTTTAGGGGCATTTGGAAGAAATCGGGTCGCTAGTGCTGAAAGCCAACTATCTGTTGAACTATGTGTATTAATGATATCCGTAGGGTGCTGTTTCAACCATTTTCGTAACACAAAAACAGCAGGGATTTTTTTTCGAGCTATAGGCAATCCGGTAACAGGTATGCCTCTTTTCAATGCCTCGTTATAAATATTCGATTCTTTTGGGCAAAGTATATGAACATAATGCCCACGGGATATCATACCTTCTGATTCTGTAAGAATACGGATTTCCTGTCCACCCCAACCACAAGATGACTCAGTATGGACGATATTTAGTCTTTGTTTTCTAGTCATGCTTTCTCTAGTACTGATTGATACAGCTCAATAAGCTCATTGATCATACGGGACACTGGGTATTGCTCTGCTGTTTCTCTCGCCTGACTTCCCAGCAATCTCAGTTGCTGGCTATCCTTGCAACTTTCCAGCAAAGTAGCAAGGGAATTAGCATTGCCAGGCTCACAGATATAACCATTTACACCTGCATTAACGAGGTCATGATTACCACAGTGCTGGCTGATAATGACACCACGCCCTGATGCCATTGCTTCCAGTACAACATTCGGCGCAGGATCATATAAGGCTGGATGAACTAACAAATCACAAGCCGCATAATAGCTTTGAACCTGTGGTTGCATACCTGCGAAAATCACTCTGCCTTCGAGATTGAGTTGCTTGCTCAGGCGTTGGTAATAACGCATTTTTTTATCTTTACCCACGACTACAAGCTTCCACTCACTAGTTAAAGCCAAAGCTTCCAAAGCTGTTTTTAGACCTTTGCGTTGAAAACCCGACCCCACATAAAGCAGAAGCTTATCTTGTCCGCCCAGTTGTAAACGCTGTCTGGCTTTTTGCTGCTCTTCAGCGTCAATAAATGGAAACGCTTTTTTCGTGTCTATGCCATTATAAATGACGACTAGTTTTCCCTCTGGCGTATCAGGGTAATGTTTCAGAATATCAAGTTTGATCTGGGTTGAATTGCAGATAACTTTTTGCAGACCAGGGTGCGAAAACATATCTTTCTCAGCATTTAGTACAGCCTTGTGATACGGACTTTTATCCCAGATAAATCGTTGCAGAACTGATGCGTTTTGTTTTCGAATATCAAGCCATTGCTTATGCACACCATCACCAGCACGATATATCTGACAACCTGGTATACGTTCGTGAGATTGCACTAAATCAAACTTATTCTGTTTCAGTATCTCAATAACATCTCTATTAAAGTTAAGAAACTTGGACTGTCGAAACCACCCCCGTTTTGGACAACTGATGACCTTAAAGTCATCCTTCTCTGAAGCTTGCCACTTTTTAGTGATGAGGCTCACATCCATCATGTAATACTGCTTTAGTCCTTCCAACATGCGAGCAATGATACGCTCAGCACCACCATCAGGACGGTAACCACTTCGGATAATAGCGAGGGTTTTACGAGGCATGTCGGTAGAGTCCTTTAAGAATGTGATGAATAAGTGTACTATTACCTCATCTGGCTTCGAGATAGATAGAAACAGTAATATTGTATGACACATAAGCTTTCTATTTTCTGAATTACAGCTTCTCTGTATTCTACAATAGAATGCTTCCGTATAAGACTTTACGAATAATAATTATAAATACCACAAGACAATATATAACAATATGTTAAAACGAAAATGTAAGGGTTTTATTCTAAAGAGTTCAGGATAGGCGGTAGCGTGTATATTGTATAGTAAGGAAGGCGTACAATAAACTGTTGGACAAACCCGCTTCGCGCGAGAAGGCAAGATCACCTGAATTCCAAACATCGACAAAACTGGAGAGATGGTAGTAAAAAAGCAAGCCATGGAATGAATTAAGACCTATTCTGAGCTGATATTTCAAGCGCTCACTTAACATGTCATCCAATAAAATCATTCAATTCATCTTAAATAAATTCTACCCAAAATAT
>CAZDMX010000052.1:0-9744 GCA_964506085.1 uncultured Thiothrix sp.
ATTCAGTGCTATAGGCATTCGCAGTAGTTTCAACTGCGTTTTTTAGGTTCATACACATTCCTAAGCCAAAAAGGATTCTATATTTTCAATTAGGGCAAGTGATTTAACTATGGCAAAATAAGACTTATTTTTTTCATTAACAATTCAATGACAGAATACCTATTAATCATTGTCGGAACCGTTTGGGTTAACAATATAGTCTTATCCCAATTCCTGGGCTTATGCCCCTTTATGGGTGTGTCCCGAAAATTGGAAACAGCCATGGGAATGGGTCTGGCTACGACTTTTGTGCTCACCTTGTCATCAATCAGCAGCTATTTGTTGAATGAATTTATTCTTGCGCCTTTTGGTCTTGAGTATTTACGTACTATTGGTTTTATTCTGGTGATTGCTGCGATTGTCGGCTTCACCGAAATGGTTATTCGAAAAACATCTCCTATATTGCATAATGTCCTTGGCATATATCTACCGTTGATTACCAGTAACTGTGCGGTTTTGGGGATTGCTTTATTGAATGTACAAGAATCTCATAGCTTTATCGGTTCTGCACTTTATGGCATGGGTTCAGCGCTTGGCTTCACGTTAGTTTTAGTACTTTTTGCAGGTATTCGGGAAAGGTTAGATGTAGCAGATATTCCAATGCCATTTAAGGGAAGCTCGATTGCCTTGATTACTGCCGGTTTGATGGCGCTAGCCTTTATGGGCTTTTCAGGGTTGGTTAGAGCATAAATGTTAGCGTCTATTTTAACCCTTGTTGGATTGGCTGTTTTCTTTGGCTTGTTATTAGGCTATGCAGCGATTCGCTTTAGGGTAAAGGGCAACCCTATTGTCGATACGCTGGATCAGGCGCTACCACAAACACAATGTGGGCAGTGTACCTATGCGGGTTGTCGGCCTTATGCCGAAGCCATTGCCAAGGGTGAAGCGAGCATTAATCAGTGTCCTCCCGGTGGCGAATCAACTATCCAGGATCTCGCCGATATTATGGGCGTTGAAGCCATCCCCTTAAATGAAGAACATGGTGAACATTCTGATATTCCAGAAGTTGCACTAATTATAGAGAAAGATTGCATTGGTTGTACGTTATGTATTCAGGCTTGCCCTGTTGATGCTATTTTAGGCGCTGCAAAACAAATGCATACCATCATCGCTGATGAATGTACGGGATGCGAACTGTGCATCCCACCCTGTCCGGTTGATTGCATCATCATGGTGCCAGAAAAAAGGGAAATAAAAGACTGGAAATGGCCAAGTCCAAGCTCTTTAGAGAAAATCCCCGTTGTAGTTGAAAGCAATGCCGCGGATGCCAACATCAAAGGTGCTCAGGGATGAGGCGATGACAGAAAACCTAACACAGCAAAAAATCTGGTCCATTAAAGGTGGGGTACACCCCAGCTTTAATAAAGAATGCTCCACTCAAAAGCCTGTGGGTATTCCCGCTATTCCTAAAACTTTGGTGATCCCTGTTGTTCAGCATATTGGTGAAGCTGGCCATATTATCGTTGAGTCTGATCAATATATTTATAAAGGTCAGCCGCTAACTGACTTACCAGAAGGTTTAGGTGCAATCACGCATGCACCGACTTCAGGCAGGGTTCAGATAATCGAAGAGAGATCAGTTCCTCATGTGTCTGGTTTAACAGCTATTTGTGTGGTGATAGACACCGATGGCAAAGAAGACTGGGGTGAGTATCAGCGACCCGGCTACAGCAGTGACTATAAGTCCATCGATGCGATGGAGCTGTGCGAAAGATTGCATACCTCTGGGCTTGTGGGTATGGGCGGTGCTGCTTTTCCATCCGCTGCAAAATTTGCAGCCTCACGCAAACAAAACCATGGTCTTGATACATTAATTATCAATGGTGCAGAATGTGAGCCTTATATCAGCTGCGATGATATGTTGATGCGTAGTTGGGCAGATGAGATCGTTGAAGGCATTCATGTCTTACTGCATATTTTAAAGCCTAAGGGTTGTTTAGTCGCGATTGAAGATAACAAGCCAGAAGCAATAACGGCGATGCAACAAGCGCTGGATAAGCGACACACAAACCCTATAAAAATTATCACCATTCCAACCATTTATCCCAGTGGAGATGAAAAACAGCTCATACGCATCTTAACGGGTAAAACTTTGGCGAAAAAAGTACTTCCATTTGAACAGGGCATTTTAGTTCAAAATGTAGCTACTGTTCACAGTGTGTACAAGGCCGTCGTAAAGGGACAACCACTGATCTCAAGAATGATTACGGTGACGGGTCGTGGGATAAAAAATCCGCAGAACTTTCAAGTGTTGATCGGAACTTCGTTTAAACATTTGATAGAACAAGCTGGGGGCTATACCGATAAAGTCGAAAGGCTCATTATGGGTGGCCCGATGATGGGCTATAGCATGAAGACGGATGAGCTACCGGTCATCAAAGCGACTAATTGTATATTGGCTTTACCGAAAGAAGACTTGCCGTATTCTCCTGATATGGCAATGCCCTGTATTCGCTGTGGAAAATGTATGGATGCCTGTCCGGTTGACTTATTGCCACAACAATTATTCTGGCACGCAAAAGCCAATGAATTTGACAAAATAGAGGAATACAAACTCAGCGACTGTATTGAATGTGGCTGTTGTAGCTATGTTTGCCCCAGTAAAATTCCATTGGTGAGTTACTATCGCTATGCAAAAAGCGAGATTCGCGAAGAGAATAAAAAGAAGCAACAAGTGGATATAGCTAGAGAACGTTTCGAATTTAGAGAATTTCGTATTACACGAGCCAAAGAAGAACGTGATGCCAAACGAGCAAAACATAAAGCAGCTCTGCAAAAGAAGAAAGCTGAGGCGGCTGGCAATGATTCCAATAAAACCTCTGCTTCTAACAAGCAACAAGATGCCATTAAAGCCGCAATGGAACGCGCAAAGCAAAAGAAAGCCACGAGAGAAGCAGCACCACGAAACACGGATAATCTTAGCGAGGCTCAACAGCAGCAAATAAATGAAATAGATCAGCGTCGAGGCAAAGAGTCTTCTGCTCATAAAAAATCAGATAGCCCTGCGCACAAAGCAAGCAGCGATCATAAAAGCGATAAAGATAGCAAGGAAGTCAGCTAGACATGCAATTTGAAACAGATGCCTTTCCAAAGAAAATAGATAACAGTCAGCTATCAAGCCTAATGCGTGATGTACTCATTGCATTGATGCCTGGGATATTAGTGATGGTCTGGTTCTTTGGCTGGGGAGTAATCACCAACCTAGTTCTGGCTACCGTCTTTGCGCTTGGCTTAGAAGCCATTATGTTGCTCATTAGAGGCCGTCCCGTTCGCCCGTTTATCAGTGATTACAGTGCAGTTATTACTGCCTGGTTATTGGCATTAGCTATTCCTGCATTCGCACCGTGGTGGTTAATATTAGTAGGCATATTTTTTGCCATTGTTATCGCTAAACAGCTCTATGGCGGTTTGGGCTATAACCCGTTTAACCCCGCAATGGTAGGCTTTGCGGTGTTGTTAATTTCCTTTCCCATAGAGATGGTGAACTGGTTTACCCCGACCCATAACAGCATGGCGCATATTGGTTTTATGGATAGCCTGCACATTGTTTTTTATGGAATGGCAAATGCCCCAGAATGGGATGCAATGACCATGGCGACCCCGCTTGATACCATTAAAACAGGCCTGACGATGGATAAATCTGTCGCGGATGTAATGCAAGCCGCAACGTTGGGACAAAACCCATCATTCGGCTTGTTTGCTGGCGCAGGTTGGGAGTGGATCAGCATAGCTTACCTAGTAGGTGGTCTATGGTTGATGTTTAGAAAGGTCATTAGCTGGCACATTCCGTTCACACTGCTAGGCACATTAGCTTTAATCGCGACCATTTTTTGGCTTTACGATCCAGCTATCTATACCAGCCCGCTATTTCATATATTAGCCGGAGGCAGCATGCTCGGTGCTTTCTTTATAGCAACCGACCCGATATCAGCCAGCACAACACCCCTAGGTAAAATTGTTTATGCCGCAGGTATTGCCTTCTTTATCTACCTAATACGAGTGTGGGGTAGCGGCTACCCTGATGGCGTTGCGTTTTCAGTCTTGGTTATGAACATGGCAGTGCCTTTAATTGACTACTACACCAAGCCAAAGGTCTTTGGCGAGAATAAGCGCTAATGAGTAAAGAATTGCTAAAAAACATTCTCAAGCCGACGGCAAAGTTAGCTGCATTCGCTCTGGCAGGAGTGCTGTTACTCTCTATTGTGAATCAGCAAACACTTGAGCGTATTGACGACAACGAACGTGCAGCAATGATGAAATTATTGATGGAGGTTGTTGATAAAGACAGCCACGATAATGATCTAGTGAATGACAAAATAGAGCTGTCTGCAGAAGGCTTTCATAGTAGCGAACCGGTAACCGTTTATCGTGCAAGAAAACAAGGCAAACCCAGTGCGGCTATTTTTGTAACCAATACACTGAAAGGCTACAAAGGCTCGATCAAAATAGTCATTGGAGTACGCATGGACAATACACTCAGTGGTGTACGTGTCGTGCGACATAATGAAACTCCAGGGTTAGGCGATAAAATGGAAACCCGCAAAAGTTCCTGGATACTAGCTTTTGACAATACCTCATTACAGCAGCCAGAACTCTCCAAATGGGGAGTAAAAAAAGATAACGGTTATTTCGACCAGTTTACCGGAGCGACGATCACCCCACGGGCAATCGTCAGAGCAGTACGCGATGTGTTAATCTGGACTAATGACAAAGCCAATTTGGCATCCGTGTTTACCCAGACAAAAGTAGCAAACACATCAAAAAGCAATTAATAATATGAGTGAAGAAATCGAAACAGACGTGTCAGATTCAGCTAGGAAAAAGACTAGCGCTGATTATAAAAAAATTACCATAGATGGTCTTTGGCGTAACAACCCAGGATTCGTGCAGTTATTAGGTCTTTGCCCATTAATGGCTGTTACAACAAACTTTATCAATGGATTAGGTTTAGGGCTGGCAACTATTCTGACATTGGTTGCTTCAAGCACCACGATTGCATTGGCACGGAACTACATCACTCCGGAAATACGCTTGCCAGTTTTCGTACTGATTATTGCAGCAGTAGTGACCACCATAGAGTTACTCATGCATGCGTTCTTCTTTGAGCTATACCATGTTCTGGGGATATTCATTCCTCTTATTGTCACCAACTGCATTATCATCGGTCGTGCAGAAGCCTTTGCTGCAAAAAACACCGCACCAGAAGCCTTCTGGGATGCTTTAATGATGGGTATAGGTTTTGCTTTTGTGTTGCTTGCGCTAGGTGGCATGCGTGAAATCTTTGCGAATGGCACACTCTTTGATCAAGCGGATCTCATGTTTGGAGAAGCCGCTAAAGGCTTAACCTTACATGTTTTCGAAGACTACAAAGGCTTTCTTCTGGCGGCATTACCACCGGGGGCTTTTATTGGCCTAGGTCTATTACTTGCCATAAAAAACTGGATAGATGCGCGAGCGGCTCAACGCACGAAGATAAAGAACGTGCAACAGACAATGGCGAATACCGCTACTACGACAAACGCATGAATAAAGACAAACGCGTTGAAATATTTCGTCGGCTAAAGGCAGAAAACCCCGACCCTAAAACAGAGTTAAATTACTCAACCCCGTTTGAACTATTGGTGGCGGTAACCTTGTCTGCACAAGCCACCGATAAAAGCGTAAACAAAGCCACAGACAAGCTATTCCCCGTGGCAAATACACCTCAAGCGATTTACGATTTAAGAGTAGAAGGTCTAAAAGAATACATAAAAACCATTGGACTCTATAACAACAAGGCTAAAAATGTCATTGCTGCTTGCAAGATATTGATAGAAGAACATAACTCAATAGTCCCCGATAACCGAAACGATCTGCAAGCGTTGCCCGGAGTAGGCAGAAAAACAGCCAATGTGGTATTAAATACTGCCTTTCGACAGATAGCTATGGCTGTTGATACACATATCTTTCGAGTCTCGAATCGTACCGGAATTGCCAAAGGTAAAAATGTAGTAGAAGTAGAAAAAGCATTATTACGGCATGTCCCAAAAGACTACTTACTAGATGCTCATCACTGGCTAATTTTACTGGGGCGGTATATTTGCGTAGCAAGGAAACCACGTTGCCAAGCCTGTGTGATATCCGATATTTGCGACTTTAAAGAAAAGAACCTATAAGACACTATAATGTCTAAAAATTGAATTTATAAGACAAAATAGATATAATAATATCTATTTTAAATAGAAAGCTAAACTTATGGACTTGCTATCTCTACTCACCCCAAATGATATTCAGCAACAACTAGCGCAAACCGTTCGGCAAAAGCGTAAACAAATGAAATTATCGCGCAATGCCTTGGCTGAGAGAAGCACCGTTCCAGCATCGACCATTAAAAAATTTGAAACCACCTCACAAATCTCGCTACGGCAGTTTATCTTGTTATGGCAATGTGTTGATTCTCTTGAAAGCCTGTCTGCACTAACCAAAGAAGCTCAGCATACGCCCACTTCAATAGAAGAAGTGCTTAAGCAATGAAAAACTTCGAGCCAATAAAAAAACTAGATGTCTATCGCCGCCTGAGTGATGGTAACGAGATAGTGTTAGGACAATTAGTTCAAAACAAGCAAGCCGTTTACTTTCAATATGATTCAAGCTATCTGACCGACTATCATAGCTTGTCACCCTTTTCGTTACCTTTTTCAAATGAGTTAACCCAAGCTCCACTTCGCCCCCATCAGGGATTGCATGGCGTATTCGCAGATTCTTTACCGGATGGCTGGGGTTTGCTGCTCATGGATCGGGTTTTTCGCCAAAAAAAGATTCAGCCGCAACAACTAACCGCGATGGATAGATTGGCTTATATCGGTGATTCCGGCATAGGCTCGTTATCTTATCGCCCAGTGATAGACTGGAAAGAAAGAGGACAAGGTGACTGGATAGATCTTGGCATCTTGGGTCAGCAAGCAACACAGTTGTTCGATGGAGGAATAGAAGAAGTACTGGCGGCATTGGCACTTACAGGTGGTTCAGGAGGAGCAAGACCCAAAGCACTGATTTATCTAAATCCTCAGCAAACAAACCAAGTATCAACTTCCCCACAAGATAATTTAGAACCTTGGCTAATCAAATTTACCTCAGAGAATTTATTATTGGGACATGAAGAAGGGTTATGTGAAGCGGCTTACCTGACAATGGCAAAAAATGCAGAAATCGATGTGCCTGATTGGCAACTGTTTACTGCACCAGAGCGATCGAAAGCAAAGGCGTGGTTAGCCACTAAACGGTTTGATTGCTCAGCAGATTCATCCTTAGGGCGCTACCATATCCATACACTCTGCGGCTTGCTAGATGCAGACTTCCGTCAACCCACGATGGATTACGAAGATATGATCAAGGCAAGTCAGGCACTATGTAGGAGTCCAGCGGTAGGCAAACAGCAGTTTAGCAGAGCCATGTTTAACTTATTTGCCGATAACCAGGATGATCACACCAAAAACTGGTCATTCCTGATGGATGATAATGGACAATGGCAACCCGCACCCTTCTACGATGTAACCTTTAGCCCAAGCCCCCATAATCAACACATGATGGCGTATGCTGGCTATGCCCAGCAACCTTCGCTGGAAGCCATACAAAAGCTCGCCGCTCAAGCTAACTTTGCTAACTGGAAAGCCGCTCAAAACGAGATAAGCAAAGTTATTGATGCACTTTCACAATGGTCAGATATTGCGGGTGACTTGGGTATTGAACCCACCACTATAAAAATGATATCAGCACAACTGAATAAGGTGTATCAGCAGAACAAGAGATTATTATCCTAATCTAACATTTGGGGTACTTTACTTATGTTTTGTAGTACATTACTGGGACTTATTAAAAGGAGAGTTTAGATGGCGCAGTATCTTTTTGCATATATAGGCGGCACACACCCCACTTCACCTGAAGAAGGGAAAAAACATTTTGAGAAATATACAGAATGGTTAACATCACTAGGTAGCTCTGTGGTTGAACCCACTATTCCACTTAAAGATACCAAGACAGTAGATTCAAGCGGCACGGTTTCTGACGGAACAAGAACAGAAATGTCGGGTTACACCATTATTGATGTAGATTCAATGGAGGCCGCACTAGAGGCTGCAAAAAGCTGTCCATTTCTAGAGATTGGTGGCTCACTTGAAGTTTCTGAACTAATGAGAATGTCATGATTGGAAACAAATTAAACGATTCATAACGACCCATATGGAAGATTTCCCTGAAACAGTCGCCGCAGTAGACCTGGGCTCGAACAGTTTTCATTTGATCGTGGCACAGGTTAATGAACTGGGTGTGCTACAGAAGGTGGATAAGCTGAAAGAGATGGTGCGCTTGCGCGGCGGTCTTGATGAAAATAATTATCTTTCAGCTAAAAAAGAGCAAGAAGCTTTAGCTTGCTTGTATCGTTTTGGTGAACGTATTCGGCATTTACCACCTGAGGCTGTACGAATTGCAGGCACGAATACCTTGAGAAATATGCAGGATTCAGCTGCTTTTTTGAAAAAGGCTAAAGAAGCGTTAGGTCATTCGATCTCGATTATTGCGGGTCGTGAAGAGGCACGTTTAGTTTATCTTGGTGTGGCACATACCTTGTCGGATGATGAGGGAAAACGGTTAGTCATAGATATCGGCGGGGGAAGTACCGAATTTATCATTGGCGAAAAGTTTCATCCTGAAAAGCTGGAAAGCCTGGAAATGGGTTCGGTTACTATCACTAAAAAATACTTTGCTGATGGTTCGTTAGCCAAAGCAAACTGGGAAAAAGCCAATACGGATTTATCGTTAGAAATCACCCCGATCAAAACGGCGTATCAGACGGGTCAGTGGAGAATAGCAACAGGTTCGTCAGGAACCATTAAAGCGGCGAAGAAAATAGCCCTCGCATTAGGATTGGAAAAATTTGGTATCACGCTCTCCGCTTTACACTCCATTCGTGACCGGTTGATTGCAGCAAAACAAATAGACAATATAAATCTACCCGACTTGGATTTAGAACGTGCTCCCGTTTTTGCGGGTGGTTTAGCTGTGTTAATCGCTGTTTTTGAAACCCTAAAAATAGAACGTATGACCGTATCAGATGGTGCACTGCGTGAAGGTTTGTTGTATGACTTAATCGGACGTATTCATCATGAGGACATTCGTGAAAAAACTATTTCTTATCTGCAAAAGCGTTTTACCATTGACCCTATTCAACAACAGCAAGTAACCGAGACAGCAAAACACTTTGCCAAGCTCGTTAAAAAAGAGTGGGATTTAAATAAGAAACAACGCAAACTATTACGCTGGGCGGCTAATATCCATGAATTGGGCTTAAGCATTGCACACTCGGGCTATCATCATCATGGTGGGTATATTCTGGAACATGCGGATTTACCCGGTTTTACACGAAAGGAACAACACTGGTTAGCGATATTGGTTAAGACACATCGGCGCAAACTGGATGCTGAAGATTTTAAAACCCTGCCAGAATCAGAACAAATGACGGTTAAAAGGCTTAGTATATTGTTACGCTTTGCAGTACTGATGCACCGCTCCAGAAAGGCTGAATCTGTGTTGCCGAATATTGAAGTAGAAAATGCAATCATTCATCTTTCATGTCCAAAATTAATAAACCGCCCGATGTTAGAAGCTGATCTGGAAAGAGAAAAAAGGTATATAAAACATTTGGGTTTTAGCCTTAATTTTCCAGATTGT
>CAZDMX010000053.1:0-9702 GCA_964506085.1 uncultured Thiothrix sp.
CTTCAGCACTCTAGTCATTCTCGCTACGTTTCAACTGCGTTTTTTAGGTTGAACAGATCTGGGGACGTATTAAGTGTGTCGTTAAAGCATTGTCTTAAAAGGTTCATTTCGACTTGTCGGTTAAAAATGTTGATCTATAGATATAAGCTTATGATAAAGGTATGTAGCTGGTGGTGTAGTAACATTTGTTGACTACGAGTGAATTGAGCAATCACAACAAAAAGAATAATAATATGACATTTACTCCTTTTAAATTCTGGAGCCAACTAAAACAGCGAGAAGATACTGAGCACGAACAAACCTACATGCGAATAATATTATGTGGGTTCTTCGTATTATATACCCTGTTCTGGCCTGAGACGATATCTTGGCAACTGGTAATGATCCCGGCTACCATCGGTTTTGTTGGCTTCGCTATACTTCTGGCAATAATTCTTAAGCCAGAAAAGTCAGTAGTGCGTAGGCTCATTGGGATTACTGTTGATATTACTGGTCTGTCTTATGCCATGTATATAGGTGGAGACTGGATACAATCATTGTTCTGGGTGTATCTGTTTATTATTATTGGCAATGGTTTCCGCTATGGTCTCCAATATATGTATTTCACATCGACGTTAAGTCTAATTGGAATTACTCTGGCGAGGGCTAATAATCATCACTGGACGCTAAGTACAGAGATGAGTATGGGGATGATTCTGGGTATCGCGATGATTACTTTTTATCTTGCATCATTGTTGAATCGTCTAAATCATGCGTTAGATGAAGCTAATGCTGCTAATGAAGCTAAAGGTCAGTTTTTGGCTAACATGAGTCATGAAATAAGAACGCCTATGAATGGTATTCTGGGCATGTTGGATATTTCACTCAATTCTTCATTACCAGAACAGACAAGAAAACAGTTAGTTATCGCGCAAAGTTCTGCTAATTCATTACTTGTTATACTCAATGACATTCTTGACTTATCCAAACTTGAGGCAGGTAAAGTGCACCTTGAAAAGAAAGATTTCAACGTGAGGGTTCTGGTTGAAGAGACTATTGCGTTATTAATGCCAAAAGCGGAGCAGAAAGGCATTTCGATAATCACTGAAATATCATCTGATGTTCCAGAGTATATCAATGCGGATCCACATAGATTGCGTCAAGTGTTATTAAACTTGTTATCCAATGCGATTAAGTTTACCGAAGAAGGGAAAATAGAAATATCCATTACTGCTATTCGTACAACAAAGAATTTAGAAATCAACTGTAGTGTTGCAGATAACGGCATTGGCATGGAGGATGAAGATAAACATCATATCTTCGATATTTTTACACAAGCTGATGACAGTACAACACGTAAGTTTGGTGGAACGGGGCTGGGTCTTGCCATTAGTAAGATGATTATTGAACAAATGCAAGGCTGTATTGCGGTTGAGTCAACACTAGGCAAAGGTAGTATTTTCTCCTTCACTATAAATGCCGACTATTCAGCTAAAAAAACTCAGTTTACTACCCCTAGTAAACTAGTAGAACCTGAGTATCGTATGACGTTAAATACATCAGCAAAGATAATGTTGGTTGAGGATAATGCGATTAATCAAGACGTCATCAAAGCCATGCTCAAGAAAATGGGTGGACAGATTCAGGCAGTTAATAATGGTGAAGAGGCTCTAGAATATTTTAAGACCCACACCAATCATTCATTTGATGTGATCTTAATGGACTGCCAGATGCCCAATCTTGATGGTTATCAGACCACGGAAAAATTACTTGAATTATGGGAGGACACACCGGATTCAGGTATTCCTATAGTTGCCTTAACAGCCAATACGATGCCAGCAGATAAGGCGCGTTGTTTCTCTGTAGGAATGGATGATTATCTGGCAAAGCCTGTGCATTTGGAGACTCTGTATTCAATGCTGGTTAAGTGGCTTCCCAAAAATGATGCTAAGGAGCTAAGATTTAACGAACAAATCAAGGAGCAGTCGATTCCTCAAAATAAATTACTGGATGCTATTTTTGATATGCAGACGCTTCGTGAGGTGCAAACAATGATGGGCCCTAGGTTTCCCGAAATGATTGAGCGTTATCATATTACGGGTATGCAGCTAGTGAGTGAAATGGAAATTTATTTCGAAAGCGACCTCAATGAACTCAGCAGAACATCGCATTCATTGAAAGGCAGTAGTGCTGCTTTAGGGGTAAAAAAACTTAGCAGGCTTTGTCAGACCATTGAAAACCAGATCGTTATAAATGACTCTGAGGATAAGATAGAAAAGAATATTGTGTATGTGAAAAAATTACTGGCTGTAACGGTGGATTTGCTAAGAAAAATGGAAATCACCCCATCTAATAACAAGTCTATGATTGAAGCCTAACCGAAACTCTCATATTTTTATTACCAATCACATGAAAATCCAAGCATAGTAAATAGCTGCATCCTATAATAAGCTTTAGAAGCTCTTGTATCTAATCCAAAAGCAACTGGGGATTTAGCATGACTGATCAATTGATAGAAGAGTCGTTATTAGAAGGCGAAAATGCTACCTATATTGACATGTTATATGAGCAATTTTTGGATGACCCTTATGCGGTAAATGCAAGCTGGCGTAACTATTTCTCAGATTTGCCTGTACCGGCTGATTTGCAACAAGGAGTGCGTCATACAGAAGTCCAAAACCAATTCAGAAACTCCTCATTGTTTGTAAAAAATTCGCACTGCGTTAACGGTAGTGAAATAGAAGCCGTTGTGGCGGATGAGCGTATGCAAGTGCATGTACTTAAGCTGATTGAAACGTATCGAGTACTTGGACATTTACAGGCTGATACCAATCCATTGAATGATTTATATTCAAAACCCGTCCTAGATGAACTGTCGTTACCCTATTACGGCTTAGACCGTGTTGATACAGAGCATGTTTTTGATACCGGTGATTTTTACTTGCATGAACCTGCAACACTGGAAAATATATATCGTACATTGCGCAATACATATACTGGCTCTATCGGGGCTGAGTATATGCATATCATGGACACTGAGGAAAAGTGCTGGTTACAATCAAGGTTAGAGTCTTGTAAGTCACGACCAGATTTATCAGATGAAGATAAAATACAAATTTATAAGCATCTGGTAGCGGCAGAAACCTTCGAGCGATATCTCAGTACACGTTATGTCGGCCAAAAAACTTTTTCATTGGAAGGGGGCGAGAGTCTTATTCCTTTGTTGTCAACGTTGATACAACAGGCGGGTAGAAGAGAAGTAAAAGAAGTCGCTTTAGGTATGGCACACCGAGGGCGTTTAAATGTATTGGTTAATATTCTGGGCAAACCACCAGAGAAGCTGTTTAAAGAATTCGAAGGAATGGCCGATCATCAAGGTTACGCAGGGGATGTGAAATACCATAAAGGATTTAGTGCCGATGTTTCTACGCCTGGTGGCCCTATACGCCTTGCTGCGGCCTTTAATCCTTCCCATCTGGAAATCATTTCCCCCGTTGTAGCAGGACATGTGCGCGCCCGACGTGATAGGCGTGATGCGGGGGAAACAGATCCTTTAATGGCAATATTAATTCATGGTGATGCCGCTTTTGCAGGTCAGGGGGTGGTAATGGAAACCCTGAATATGTCACAAACGCGTGGATTTTCCATTCATGGCACTGTGCATATTGTAATCAATAATCAGATTGGTTTTACCACCAGTACCAAGTCCGATAGTCGTAGCACTTATTATCCAACAGATGTTGCCAAGATGGTTAATGCACCCATCTTGCATGTGAATGGTGACGATCCAGAAGCCGTGATTTTTGTCGCTAATCTTGCTTTGGAATACCGCTTACGATTCCGCAAAGATATCGTTATTGACTTGGTGTGCTATCGCCGTCGTGGACATAACGAGGCTGATGAGCCTTCATTAACTCAACCTGGTATGTATCGTGCTATCGCCAGTAAGCCAACAACGCGCGAATTATATGGCAATAAGCTGGTCGAGCAGAAGATACTGTCGCATCAGGCAGCGGAAAAGGCTATACAAAGTTATAAACAAAAAATGGCAGAGGGCAAACCTTTGCTGGAAACACTTGAGGTTAATAGTATTCCAGCAAACTATCAGGTCAATTGGTTGATATATGAAAACCGTCACTGGATGGATCCAGCAGATACCCGTTTTAACAAAAGTAGTTTTATTAAATTGGCAAAAAAATGTTGCCAACCGCCTGAAAGTTTTCTCGTTCATGACCGTTTGGAGAAAGTGCTTGATCATCGTCGGGCAATGATCAATGAAACGCGTGCAGTAGATTGGGGTTTTGCTGAAAACATGGCTTATGCCACACTACTTGCAGAAGGTTTTGATGTTCGACTTACGGGTCAGGATAGTGGCAGAGGTACTTTTTCACATCGCCATGCGGTCTACCACGATCAAAGCAGAGATAGTTCCTGCTGGACTTGGACACCGCTAAAACATATCAGTGAGAAGCAAGGGAAATGTACCATTATAGATTCTCTATTATCAGAAGAAGCAGTGTTGGCGTTTGAATATGGATACGCCACTTCTGATCCAAAGGTGCTTAATATATGGGAAGCACAGTTTGGTGATTTTGCGAATGGTGCGCAGGTGGTCATTGATCAATTTATTAGTTCTGGCGAGCAAAAATGGGGGCGTCTATCGGGTCTTACCTTGTTTTTACCGCATGGTTATGAGGGTATGGGAGCTGAGCATTCATCAGCACGTTTGGAGCGCTATCTACAGCTTTGTGCGCAACACAATATGCAGATATGCATACCCTCAACACCGAGCCAGATTTATCATTTATTGCGTAGGCAAATGATACGAAATTATCGTAAGCCGTTAATAACCTTCACACCCAAAAGTTTACTGCGGCATGCTGCGGTCATTAGCACTCTGGATGAATTGTGTGAAGGCGCTTTCGAGCCAGTGCTGGATGATACAGTCATCGCTGATAAGAATAATGTTAAGCGAGTCATTGTGTGTTCCGGTAAGGTTTACTATGATTTATTGGAAGCTCGAGAAGATCAAGGTATTGAACATGTCGCGTTAATTCGAATTGAACAGCTCTATCCTTTTCCCAAGGCGCAGATGGCAGACATCATACGGCAATATGTTAATAAAACTGAAGTAGTGTGGTGTCAGGAAGAGCCGTTGAATCAAGGTGCATGGGATAGTATTAAGCATCGCTTCAGAAATTATGAAGATGCACATCAGCTATTGTGTGTCAGTAGACCTAGTTCGGCTGCTGCCGCAGTTGGCTCATTCAAAACACATAAAAAAGAACAGCAGAGTCTAGTGAATGAAGCATTGATGCAGAATGAGAGCTTTGCACGAAAGATATGATGATGAAAATGGAGAATGTAAATGAGCATTGAGATACGTGTGCCACAATTACCGGAATCTGTAAGGGATGCCGTTATTGCTTCGTGGTTAAAGAAAGCAGGTGACACTGTTCTTGCTGAAGAGCCTTTACTAGAACTAGAAACTGACAAAGTTGTACTTGAAGTGCCTGCTCCAAGTGATGGAATCTTGAGTGAGATTAGAGTTGAGCAAGGGACGACCGTTTTAGAAAATGATGTGATTGCAGTGCTGGAGCCGTTGTCAGAAAGCAACCCCGTGTCAGAAGCAACTGATAGTGATGATGATAGTAGCGGAGAAAGCACGCAGCATGATGCAGTCTCCGCGAATTCGGTCGATCCCACTGCGAGTCCCTCTGTGCGTAAAGCAATGTATGAAAATGATATTGACCTGAATGATGTGCATGCATCAGGTGAAAAAGGCAGAGTGCTAAAGTCGGATGTTGAAGCGGTCATTGAGCAAAGAGCGGTTCCGATTCATGCATCTGCACCTAATATTCAAGCAGAGATGACAAATGAAGGCCGTTTGGAAAAGCGTGTTCCTATGTCTCGGTTGCGTCAGCGCGTAGCTGAAAGATTGGTTGAAGCGCAACGAACAGCAGCCATTCTTACCACTTTTAATGAAGTAGACTTGAGTGATTTAGTACGGCTGAGGAAGACTTATCAAGAACGATTTGAACATGCTCATGGTATCAAGTTAGGTTTTATGTCCTTTTTTGTAAAAGCTGCAACAGAGGCTCTTAAACGTTTTCCAGAAGTAAATGCGAGGATTGATAATAATGACATTATCTACAATGGTTACTACGACATAGGGGTAGCGGTCGCAACGGAGCGCGGTTTAGTCGTTCCGATAATAAGAAACACTGATCAATTAGGTCATGCAGATATCGAGAAAGCAATCAGTGATTATGCGGCAAGAGCACGTGGCGGTAAGCTAGAAATGTCTGAATTAACGGGTGGTACGTTTTCAATCAGTAATGGTGGTGTATTTGGTTCCATGTTATCCACACCCATATTAAACCCACCGCAGAGCGGTATTCTTGGCATGCATAAGATAGAAAAACGTGCGGTGGTGAGGAATGATGAAATCGTCATTCGACCTATGATGTACCTGGCTTTATCTTATGATCATCGAATTATTGATGGTAAAACGGCCGTTGGTTTCTTAATGAAGATAAAGGACTTGCTTGAGGATCCTGCTAGCTTGTTACTTGAGTTATAGCTGTCTGGGTATTGGGTATAGAAATGGAACCAGAACATAACCATGACTCCGCTAAGACAAGATAACAACTCTTATCAAGAAGCTCCTAGCGAGGCTATTTGTGCTGTTGCCGCAAGGTTCATCAAGGCATGTAGAATGATCGGGGTGTAGAGTGAGTCTGTTTTTATTCTTGCGTATCCTAAAATCAAACCAATCAGAAAAATAGCTACCACTTCAAACATTTCGTATTGTATATGTATAACAGCCCATATAACCGCTGTAATGACGACTGCCCCAAGGTTGCCAATGATCGAATGACGTAACCCTTCCAACAAAAACCCACGGAATAGCAGTTCTTCAAAAACAGGTGCAGCAACGACGAGAGTAAACCAGAATAGGGGAATGATTCCGGCGGTTTTATAGGATTCCACCATCCATGTAGGCGTGGGTCTGTCGAGATAGTAATTGAGGAATTCCATACCAAGAGAGAAGATAATGAGTACGACTATCCAGAAAAAGACTTGTTTTATACTGGGTACTTTGAGTTTTAAGTAGTCTTTAAGGGTGATGTTCTGTCGAAGAGAAGCAAAAAGAATTACCAATAAACTACCTACTAATGCACCAGGAATAAGTGTAACTGATATAGCGAGTCCATCGTTTGCCAGAGCTGAAATTAGATTGCTTAGAGTAACACCAGGATGGTTTTGAATTTGTAAATAGGCGTATATAGCGATAGCAAATGTTTGGATACCTAAGAAAGCGATAAAAACCAGAATTGAAAAGCCAATGCTTGGCAGTATTCCCCAAGGTCTTGCTTGCTGATTTGATTGCTGAATGGTTTGAGACATGAAAAGCCAGAGTTGTAAAAAAGTATTAAAATAAATTAAGTTGTCAAGGTTATAACGAGTTAGCATTATGAAAACATGAAAGCTACCTCACCTAGCAGAGGGTGTTGTAAAAGCCCAGATGGTAGGTTGTGGGTGAGGAACGAACCCCAACAAACAGCGTCACGTTGGGGTTCGTTCCTCACCCACAACCTACATAATTTACTTTTGCGATAACTTCCTTAGAGGAAGGGGACTATTTCTGTATGCTAACTAACTAGGTTTATTTCTTGATAAAAGGATCTCTTGATACTAGAAATGAAACCATAAGCGCCTTGTTTTCAGGACTGTGTTCATGCAACCAAGTTCGAACAAGTTTTAGTCGTGAGTAGTTTTCCTCTCCAAGCTTATCTATAAGTAGGGCTTCACGGTTATTTCTGGATGTTTCAGTGATTATCTTTTCTTGCCATTCTTGACTGAAAATTTGATTTAGCTTATCGGCAACCCCTTTTTCTTTGAGTAAACTCCATTCGCCTTTATCAAGCCAGATAGACGAAGATTGATTACACCAGTCAATCTTATGGCTGGTATCACTGGTAATGTGGAATTTTGTCATAATGGCTCCGCTTTCAGGGCAGAGCAGGGCGTTTGCAGATTCCTTGGTGTGCAAGGTATCGACTTCAACACCAATTTCATCGACAACAGCCTGCTGTGGGTCTTGTATTTTGTGCCATTCAATATAATTCTCAAGTTTAATCCAGTGACCACCGCAGTTATCGCATGTATGGCAGATAAGTGTAGTATCAAGGGTTGAGGATTGAAGTTGTCCTGTTTTGCAGCTAGTACATTGCATAGAAATAATTTATAGGATGATTCATAGGATGTTATATTTTAAGTGCATCATCTTAATGATTAGCTGCTATCTCTGCAATAAGTGTTTATCGGGAAGAGTTTGTATAATTTGTTACGGCGTAACTGAAGTCTTCAAATAAATCAGCAGTCTGTGTAGACCTTCTCACTGAGTTCCTTTCAAAGCGCGATAGTTGAATAGCATCATGGCTTTTAAATATTTGCCATTCCAAATAGGATTGTTCGGCGAAAAAAACCATTTTTTCTAATTGATAAAACAACTCGGCTTCAAGCTCAAAATAACGTTTTCGTTTCGCTTCCACATTAGTTAATAAGTGGTTTCTACCCATATGTCTATTTTCCATCTCTTCTAGCTTTTTTCTATATTTTCGTATTTTATAAAAATCAGCCTTAACTTTATGGTAGCGATTAAATAATTGTGGATTAGATCTTAACGGAGGATGTTTAATAAAGCGGGCTACTTTCCTACTTAATTGTATGCGTTCATTGGCAAAATAGTGGTTCTTTGTATAGTACTCTAGCGTATTCGTTAAGTAATAATCAGAAGCTTGATCTTGCAGAGAGGTAGTAGAATTTGGAATAAATACCTGAGGTCGTATTGCCTCCGTTGTTTGGGTACTAGTAGTTTGCTGTTTTTTAGAAAATATTAGCTGTTGATCAGCATCTTTCGTTGAGCAAGAAGTTAGGAATATTAAAGGGGTAGCCGCTAATAATAAAAGCGAAGCTACAATAATTCTATAATTAATAGAGGGTGGTTTAAGTTTTCCAAGAGATTGACTAAAGCTAACAGACATACTAGCACTCCTGTTTAAGGTCTTAGATAATAGCTATTGTTAATAGTACTCTTCTTTATAGACCTATAACAAGGGGATATTAGATATTATAACCACGTCATTTTGACATAGCTACAATCTTGGCAAGCGTTGTGAAACTTGTAAGAACCAATCTTCTAGTGGAGCCGTCATTGTGTTTCTCCCAGCCCAGTGAGATGCTCTTTTACAAAGACGTTGTGCTGTTTTCAACTGAAACCCAGGATCGACAGAAATTCTGTTTTCATAAGCAATCCACGAATCCGTATCCTTATCATCTAAAATTCTACACAGTCTGACACAGGCATGATGCATTCCGAAAACATCAAGGTAAGATCGTGCATCTTCCAAACTTCTTCCATCAGCGAAACCCGATAGATAAGTATCAATCAACTGGTTTTCAGTTTCAGGATAGCTAGGAACTACATCATCACATAATAGCCATGCCATATCATCCATGGGGTTACGCGCACAGCAGTGTTCCCAGTCAAACCATTTGATACTGCCATCATCCCCTAGCATGGCATTTCCTGGACGAGCATCCCATTTTATGAAGGCTGGTTTTAATAATAACAAGCAGCTATAAATCTGTTTTACAGGTATTTTGGGAATAGGAATACCCATGTTATTCGCCAGCAGTGCAGTTCGATCAATTAAA
>CAZDMX010000054.1:0-9507 GCA_964506085.1 uncultured Thiothrix sp.
AGCTTGAATGATCTCAAATCGTTGCATAGTGAAACTATTCGCCTATTGAAATCATCCAATCTGGAACAAAAATTCTGCGCCAAGTTCAGCATCTTATTTAATCCTGAGTCCTAATAAGGTAATACTAGCATTACCCATTACATTTGTGCAAGGTTGCTATTTATAGTAAATCATTGCTATCCTTTCATTCGTGAAGAGATGAGGGGATACGATACTTATCTCTGATGATGATAATTAAGGATGGTGTCCCTATAATCCCAAGCAGTCTTCCCCTTTGTGTTAATACTCAGCCCACAAAAACCTGCTCCCGTATCTTACTAATTTTATCTCTAGCCGCCGCCGCTTCCTCAAATTCCAGATTTTTTGCAAACTTATACATTTGTTTTTCTAGCTTAGTGATTTCTTTCAACGCTTTATTAGGTGTCATTGCGCGATAGTCTGCCTTCTCCTCAGCTACATCCGAAAATTTCTTACGAGACTTAGCTTTCATGCTACTCCCATAGGCTCCTTCCATAATGTCAGAGATTTCTTTTCGAATCGTTTTAGGGATGATCTTATGTTTTTTGTTATGAGCAATTTGTTTATCACGTCTACGTGAAGTCTCATCAATGGCTGCTTGCATGGCTTTGGTGATGGTGTCGCCGTAAAGAATAGCTCTACCTTCTATGTTTCTGGCAGCACGACCTATAGTTTGTATTAATGATCGTTCTGAGCGCAGGAAGCCTTGTTTGTCCGCATCTAGTATGGCGACCAAGCTGACTTCTGGCATATCCAGACCTTCACGTAGCAGGTTGATTCCAATCAGTGCATCAAACTCTCCTAGTCGTAAATCACGGATGATTTCTACTCTTTCAATGGTATCAATGTCGGAGTGCAAATAGCGCACTCGTATGCCATGTTCCAGTAGATAATCAGTGAGATCTTCGGCCATGCGTTTAGTCAATGTGGTCACTAATACACGTTCATTTTTTTCTGCGCGAAGGGTGATTTCTGACATGACATCATCAACCTGACTAGCTACAGGACGAATTTCTATTTCGGGGTCAATGAGGCCAGTAGGGCGTACAACCTGTTCAGCAATATTATCGGAATGCTCGCCTTCATAGTCCCCAGGTGTGGCGGACACATGAATACATTGCGGTATCATTTTCTCGAATTCATCGAAGCGAAGCGGACGGTTGTCTAATGCGGAAGGGAGTCGAAAGCCATAGTTGACCAGATTCTCTTTACGTGAGCGGTCACCTTTATACATAGCACCGATTTGTGGCACGGTGGCGTGGGATTCATCAATGACAACCAGTGCATTATCAGGTAGGTAATCATAAAGACAGGGTGGCGGCTGGCCGGGATCTCTGCCCGATAAATAACGTGAGTAGTTTTCGATACCGGAGCAATAACCGACTTCAACAATCATTTCTATATCAAACTGAGTGCGTTGCTCCAGTCGTTGCGCTTCCACTAAACGGCCTTCTTCACGGAGTACTTCAAGTCGTATTTTTAATTCTACTTTGATACTTTCTACGGCTTCTAGCAAGACTTCACGAGGTGTAACATAATGCGTTTTGGGGTAGACAGTGAGGCGAGGAGTGCGGCGTAATACTTCTCCCGTTAACGGATCAAAAAAGCTAAGTTGTTCTATTTCATCATCAAACAGTTCAATGCGGATGGCTTCGCGATCAGATTCAGCAGGATGGATATCAATGACATCTCCACGCACACGATAAGTCGCACGGCTTAGTTCGACATCATTGCGGGTGTATTGCAGTTCTGCCAGTTTGCGTATAATAGCGCGTTGGTCTATGACATCTCCTCTATCTAAATGCATCATCATTTTTAGATAGGAATCTGGGTCACCCAAGCCGTAGATAGCAGAAACAGTAGCTACGATAATAACGTCTTTTCTTTCTAGCAATGCTTTTGTAGCCGATAATCTCATCTGCTCAATGTGATCATTGATAGAAGCATCCTTTTCGATATAGACATCGGATGCAGGTACATAAGCTTCAGGTTGATAATAATCGTAATAGGAAACAAAATACTCAACAGAGTTCTCCGGAAAGAACTCTTTCATTTCACCATAGAGCTGTGCAGCTAATGTCTTATTATGTGCCATAATAATAGTAGAGCGTTGAGTTTTCTCAATAATATTGGCGATGGTGTAGGTTTTTCCTGAACCGGTTACACCTAATAATGTTTGATGTAATAACCCATCGTTTAATCCATTGACTAAAGATTCTATGGCAGCCGGTTGATCACCGGCGGGCTTATATTTCGAGTGTAAATTGAACGGTTTGATGGACATGAGTGTGTGGGCTTTATTGGCAAGACTGTTCAATGCTATAAAACTGTTCGTTAAATAGGCAAAAGTTCCCTCTCTCAAAGGAAGTTGTCGCAAAAATAGATTATGTTGCGGGTGAGAAATGAACCCAAACGTAAAGCTGTTTGTTGGGGTTCCTTCGTCACCCGCAACCTACCATCGTCGCTTTTGCGACACTCTCCAAAGGGGAGAGGGAGTTTTAGTTGCATTTTGCATTGAACAACCTTGACTTAATGGATATAAATAGGCTGTTTATCTGTCTTTTATCTAAGGCTTTTCTAGTACATAATGGTAGCATCGTTTTAATCACTATTCTCAGCGGAGTATCTTACTTTGAGCATTCAGTTGTCAGACCGTATTCAACGCGTTAAACCTTCCCAAACTCTCGCTATATCAGCACTTTCACAAAAATTAAAAGCAGAAGGCAAGGATATAATTGGTCTGGGAGTGGGCGAACCTGATTTCGACACACCTGATTTTATTCGTGAGGCTGGCAAACAGGCGATTGATGATGGCAAAACACGTTATACACCTGTTGATGGGATTCCTGAATTAAAACAAGCTATTGTTGATAAATTTAAACGTAACAATGGTTTTGATTACGGATTGGATGAAGTTTTAGCGTCGACAGGAGGGAAACAGTGTTTGTATAACCTGTGTCAGGCGTTGTTGAATGATGGTGATGAAGTGATTATTCCTGCTCCATACTGGGTTTCGTATCCCGATATGGCTCTTCTGGCGGGCGGTGTACCTGTTTTTGTAGAGGCTGGGATAGACGATAATTTTAAGCTTTCTGCTGAAAAACTAGAGGCTGCGATTACACCTAAAACGCGATTATTTTTTATTAACAGTCCATCCAATCCCACTGGTGTGGCTTACAGTAGGGAAGAGTTAGCAGTGTTAGGTGAAGTCTTGCTCAAACATCCTCAGATTGTCGTAGCAACCGACGATATGTATGAACATATTTTGTTTGGTGATACCGAGTTTGTGAATATTTTAAATGCTACGCCAAAGCTGGCAGATCGCTGTGTCGTCTTCAATGGTGTATCTAAAGCGTATGCCATGACAGGTTGGAGAATCGGTTTTGCAGGTGGCCCAAAGCATTTGATTCAAGCCATGAAAAAAGTACAAGGGCAGAGTACTTCCAATCCTTGCTCCATTGCTCAGGTAGCCGCAGCGGCTGGTTTAAATGGAGACCAAAGCTTTATCCAGACAATGCTTACAGCTTTTGAAGAACGCCATAACTACGTGCTAGAAAGAGCAAATAGTATTGCTGGAATGCGCGCTATTCCATCTGATGGCACGTTCTACAGTTTCCCAAATGTTGAGGAAATGATTGCCAGAATGAAGGGTGTAAATAATGACACTGAGTTAGCCACGAAATTGCTAGAAGCTGGCGTGGCTTTAGTACCAGGTGCGGCCTTTGGGATGGAAGGCTATATCCGGATTTCTTATGCAACTAGCATGGAAAACCTTGAAAAAGCAATGGACAGGATCCAGTCTCTTACTAAATGAACAATACAGCAGAATCTTTTCCAGAATTAAATGACAGAGCCAAACATCTGTTAAAGGTTCTGGTTGAACAATATATTGATAGTGGGCAACCTGTTGCGTCCACTGCGCTGGCTAACCAAAGCGGCTTATCATTAAGTTCAGCAACCATACGCAATGCCATGGCGAACCTTGAAGAAATGGGGTTGATCCATGCGCCACACACCTCAGCAGGACGTATACCTACTCCTAAAGGTTACCGAGTTTTTGTAGATTCTTTAGTGAGTGTGCAAGAACTAGACGAGGAAACACTTGTGCAAATACAAGGCAGTATTGATCTACCCAATAACCCCACTGAATTGATCCACTCTGCTTCCAGTTTATTGTCCGGTATTACCCAATTAGCTGGGATTGTTACCCTGCCCAGTCGTAAACATGTAAGTATCCGGCGAATTGAATTTATTAAACTTTCATCAAGACAAATATTAGTAGTTCTGGTACTGAATGACGGTGAAATTCAAAATAAGCTGTTAGAAGTAAAGCGTGAATACTCCGCTTCAGAGCTTCAACAAGCTACCAATTATCTTAATACAACACTAGAAGGCAAGACTTTACAACAAGTAAAACAACGTCTACTAACTGATATGCGAGAGGTTTACGATGATGTTGATCAGACCATGCGTGCAGCTATGGAGCTTGCCGATCAAACATTTGATGAATTGGATACCTCTTCACAAGATGAGGTAGTTATGGCGGGTAAAAGTAATCTCATCCATTGTGACGATTTATCCGATATGGGAAAACTCAGAGGGCTATTTAGTGCTTTTGAAGAAAAGCGCCAGATGTTGAGTTTATTGAACACTGCACTGGAAGCCGATGGGGTACAAATCTTTATTGGTAACGAATCAGGGTATCAAGCTTTTGATGATTGCAGTTTGGTGACTTCCACTTATCAGACTGAAGATGGATCTATCGGTGTTTTGGGGGTTGTTGGGCCGACAAGAATGTCATATGACAGAGTCATTCCGGTAGTAGATATTACTGCTCGATTATTAAGCGCGACGTTTAATAAGTAACCCATTGTTTCAATATAAACAATAATATATTGATTATTCTTTCAATGTTATCAATCGTTAATGCTGACCAATTATCAATCACGTTATTCATTGTCATAAAACCAACTAAAATAGTAGGAAATTACTTCCAATAAATCTTGACTACTTTACTAGGTTATTCTATATTAGCGTTTTAAGATACTGAAGTTGGCGTTCCCCTCGCCAACCTTGGTTCAACAAAGGTGAGACATGAAACTTTCAACAAAAGGTCGTTACGCGGTTACTGCGATGATGGATCTTGCGATACACGATATTGACGGCCCGGTTACTTTGGCCGACATCTCAAAATGTCAGGGTATTTCTCTTTCTTACCTTGAACAATTGTTCTCAAAACTACGCAAACATGGTTTAGTTGAAGGAGTTAGAGGCCCGGGTGGTGGTTACAGGCTGGGCAAACCTGCTTCACAAATAAGTGTCGCCAATATTATTCTCGCCGTTGATGAGAGTATTGATGCAACAGGTTGCTCAGGTAAATCTGACTGTCAAGGGGGTAAACGCTGCTTGACACATCAATTATGGGAAGACTTGAGTGTTCGCCTATTTGAATTCCTTGATGGTATAAAGCTAAACGAGTTTGTCAATAGACCCGAAGTTCGTGAAATTTCTTATCGACAGGATAGCATGGCAAGCCGAATCGCTAACATGTTTCCCGCTACGGCACGTATTGCTTCTTAGCTAATTAAACCTAAAAAAGGCAGTTAAATCACACTGCGCTTTCTAGGTAAAACACCACGTATACATAAAAAAGGTAGCCATTGGCTACCTTTTTTAGTTTTCCATACACAAGTTTTTAATAACTTTGCCTAGACGGTGCTTAGGACTCGGGCAACGCCCAGTCAGGGCGCAGGAAATGGCAGGTGTAACCGTTTGGGATGCGTTCAAGATAATCTTGATGTTCTGGTTCTGCCACCCAAAAGTCACCAGCAGGGGAGACTTTTGTGACGGCTGGAGCTGGCCATAAGCCAGATGCATTCACATCCTCAATGGTTTTGAGCGCGATAGTTTTTTGTCCATCGTTCGTATAAAAAATCTCAGAACGATAAGATGAGCCTCTGTCATTACCCTGCTGGTCTAAGGTTGAAGGGTCGTGAATCTGAAAGAAGGTGGCGAGTATTTTACGATAAGTCGTGATCTCATTGTCAAACTCAATTTCAATTGCTTCAGCATGATTGCCGTGATTCCGATAGGTTGCATTGGGTACGCTGTCATCCCCTGTGTAGCCAACTCGTGTAGAAATAACCCCAGCCTGTTTACGGATCAAATCCTGCATTCCCCAAAAACAACCACCTGCTAGAATAGCTTTTTCAATACTCATGAATGCTCTCCATTCTTAATTCGATTAATATAGTTAGGACTCAGGATCATAATAACATTTCATCAAGATGAATAAAGCGTAACGAGGCAGTGTTAAGGGGATTAGAGCCAGATATTGATCCATTTAACGTTTTTAGGTTGAATTATCGGAATCTCTTTATCATACTGCTCGTTATGGCTGCTAAATATTATGAAACTGTTAATTAAATAAACACCCTCTGGCAAAGGGAGAGGCGGTTTATAATTAGCATTGAACCGCCTGACTTATTTACAATCAACTTAAAGGAATGGACATATGGATATAAAGAAGCTATTTGATGAAGAACCCAAGTCACCACTTTATGTGGCGATCAACCGGGTTTTGGTAAAGAACGATCCGAAATTAATGAGTATGATGAAGCAGGCGAGTTCCAAAATGTGCCTGGCAACTTCGTTAACACCCGGATTTAGTGGTTTTGACTTAATGAAACAACGCGGTGCTTGCCCTATGGGTATGCGCTGGGGAGCAAGCACAGATATGGGTGAAGAGCTTTCGCATATCTGGATTGATCAAATCACCTATTGGGACTCTTGGGAATCTCATGAAAATTTCCATGAAACCTTTGAAGATGTGGTCGTTGACACCTGTGCCAAATGTGGTGATGTGATGCTAGATGGCCCTGAAGAGCCAGTCTATCGTATCGTTCATGCGGATTTACCTAAACTGGTTTCAATGAATCAGTGGATGAAAAAGAGCGCAGCAGGCAATGGCGATGTTTATGCAGTAGATTCTGGTCAAACCGTTACTGTGATGGCAGATCATATGATACGTCCTGGCAAAGAAGCCGAATTTGAAGCGGCGGAAATTGAAGTCATGACCAAACTGAAAGAAACCAACGGTATGGTAGGTTTTCAAATCCTAAAGCGTATTGGTTTCTCTTGTCTAGGTAGTGGTCATGTCACTGTTGCATCTTTGATGGAAGACATGAAGGACAGCTCTGGCTCTAAATTAAAGCGCGCTGCAGAAGTATGGGAAGGCTATACCATTCCAGCACAATATTTGGTCATGGTTGAATGGGATAGCATGGCTGCGGCTCAAGGTGGGATGCCACATATTAATGTTAAACCGGAACTCTTGTTTATCCACGGTCCAAAAGTGCTGGATAACTGCTTACGGATGCCCAGTGTGCGGATTGTTGATTCTATGTTTAGAGAACAAAGTAATCGTGAGATTTTAAATAATTTGAGATGAGTTATTGCTGTTTGTAGGGTCGAATTTATTCGACACGTTTCAGTACGTTTACAACACAGGCCGAATGAATTCGACCCTACAAAATCTAGGTATTAATGACCACTACAGCTAGAACCACCATCATCATTAGCTGAATGCGCATGAATATGGCCATGAGCCAACTCATCTTCAGTAGCATCACGAACTTCTAAAACCGTCACATCAAAGTTAAGATTTTTCCCAGCCATAGGGTGGTTGCCGTCAATAGTGATAGTCTCATCATTGATTGCATTAACAGTTACCACTTGCATGCCCTGATTAGTCTCAGCGTGAAATTGTGCACCAACAAACATATCTTTTTCATCCAGTTCCCCAAACATTTCTTTAGATACCTCTTGAACTAGTTGATCTGAGTAATCCCCATAAGCTTCCGAAGGCTCTAAGTTCACTGTTAATCGCTCATCAACGGCCTTACCATCCAATGCTTTTTCAAGGCCAGGGATAACACCGCCAGCACCATGCAAGTAGATAAAAGGTTCGTTTGCATCGGCTTTATCCAGTATATTACCTTTGTCATCGGTCAGAGTGTAAGCCAAGGTTATTGCTTTTTGTGCTTCTACTTTCATAAGGTGAGTCTCTAATAACTAATCTTGCTAATTCAAAACGGCATATTATATACAATTCAGCCATACTCGTCATTCTATGTTAAACCTAAGATTCATCTATACATTGCTACTTGGATTACTGATCCCCATTATCGTCCTGCGCTTATTCTGGCGCAGCAAATCAAATCCTGATTATAGGCAACGTATCTCCGAACGTTTTGCAGTAATACCTGCCCCAAATACATCCATAAAAGTATGGATTCACGCGGTATCAGTGGGTGAAGCGATAGCGGCAAAGCCACTCATAGAAATGTTACTAGCAATCCATGGTGATAAAAGGATAATGGTTTCAACAACCACGCCTACAGGCTCTGATACCATTAAACGCTTATTTAAAGAACGAGTGATTCATCACTATTTCCCTTACGACATACCTTTCTTGGTGAAGAGATATTTAAGAATCCTAAAACCTGAAATTATGGTTTGTATGGAAACAGAAATCTGGCCGAACCTCTGGCACCGTTGTCATCAACAAAACATACCTATTATTTTAGCGAATGCAAGGCTATCAACTAGATCAACCCATCGTTATCAACGCTTTCAGAAGTTTATAAGCAGTGTTCTAAATTGTGCATCATTAATTGCCTGTCGAAATGAACAAGATGCAAAGAACTTCAAGGGTTTACTGGGTGCAGATAGTAAAGCCAATCTAGTAAAAGTAGTAGGAGATATAAAATCTGATATACAGGTTTCAGATATAGACAGAGAAAAAGGTGAAAACTATAAAAAGCAATGGGGGTTTTCCCGTCCAGTAATGGTTGCAGCAAGTACACATGATGGTGAAGACAGTCTTGTTTTAGATATCTATACCACCTTAAAGTCTACTATCCACAACTTGTTGTTAGTTATTGTTCCGCGACATCCAGAAAGATTTACAGAAGTAGCGATGCTCATACAAAGCAGGGGGTTTCATTCACAACGCCGAAGTACGCTTGAGCCTTTCACAGAAGAGGTAGAAGTAGTTCTGGGTGATAGTATGGGTGAAATGATGTCATGGTATGTCGCAGCGGATATTGTTTTTATGGGAGGGAGTTTAGTCCCAACAGGAGGTCATAATCCACTAGAACCTCTAGCGTGTGCTGTACCTGTTATCAGTGGCCCCCATATCTTTAATTTTAAAAATACCTTTGAGGTTTTAGAAGCACGGCAGGCAGCTTTTATATCTCAAGATATTGATAATCTAACAGATAAAGCATTGAATTTGTTAACAAACGAGGGCTTAAGCAAACAAGCAGGTGAGAAGGGTCTGGCAGTAATAAATAAAAACAGGGGTGCTACACAGAGACTTGTTGATGAGATAAATAATCTGTAAGTTCGAACGAACTCAATCTTACAGGGTGATAGGTTATTAACCTAAAAAACTCAGTTAAAACTACTGCGAATGTCTATAGCACT
>CAZDMX010000055.1:0-9504 GCA_964506085.1 uncultured Thiothrix sp.
TTCAGCACTCTAGTCATTCTCGCTACGTTTCAACTGAGTTTTTTAGGTTAAACTAGGTATATACTTTCAATCTTTATCTAAAAAAGGAGTATGGATTTATGTCAGAAAAACCGTTCGCTACGGGCAGCTGCTTATGCGGGAATGTAAATTATAGCATTACTGAGAAGCCTTTATTCTCAGGTCAATGTCACTGTATAGATTGTCAAAAATCTAGTGGAACAGGGCATATGTCTCTTGCTTTTTTTCATAAAGAAGATGTCACAATGAAAGGCGAAACCAGCTTTTATACCACGGTTGCTGATAATGGTGCTGAAGTGACGCGTCACTTTTGTCCAGACTGTGGTAGCAGAATTTTTGGTACCAATACGGCATTCACTACGATGATGGCAATTTCGGCTGGAAGCTTTGACGATCATTCATGGTTTAAAGCTGATCGAATTGTGTATAACAAAAGAAAGCCTGAGTGGGATTTTATGGATGAGAGCATTCCTGCTTTTGAAGAAATGCCTCCCGTTAAATGAGCTTATAGTAACGTTTTCATCTTGAAAATGGCGTCCCAAGGAGGAATCGAACCCCCGACCTACCCCTTAGGAGGGGGTCGCTCTATCCTGCTGAGCTATTGGGACGCTGCGAGTTTCTAGCTGTGTAAGTCTATCTAATTTATCTAAAGGCTTATAGTAGTTTTTTAAGTTGATAAAGTGCCTCAAGTGCTTTTCTTGGTGTGAGATCGTCAGGTTCAATAGCAGATACTGCTTTTTTGATAGCATCTGCCACTTTGTCGGTTTCTTGGTTAAAGCTTAATGCTAGTGGCAATGTTTCTCCCATTGAGGGTTCGCGTGTGCTTTGGTTCTCAAGCATTGTTAGCCGCTTACGTGCTTCTTTGATGACGTTTCTGGGTACTCCGGCAAGTTGCGCTACTTGTAAGCCGTAACTTTGATTGGCGGGACCTTCTTTTACTGTATGTAGAAAGATGATTTTGTCACCATGTTCTGCGGCATTAATGTGTACGTTATGGACATACTGATTTAACTCATCTAATTGGGTGAGTTCAAAATAGTGGGTTGAAAACAGAGTGAAAGAGCGGGTGTTATTGGCTAGGTGTTCTGCAAATGCCCAGGCTAGAGAGAGTCCGTCAAAGGTGCTGGTTCCACGGCCTATTTCATCCATGAGTACCAAGCTGTTTGCCGTTGCATTATTTAATATGTTAGCCGCTTCGGTCATTTCCACCATAAAGGTTGAGCGACCCGTGCTGAGGTCGTCATGTGCGCCGATACGGGTGAATATACGGTCAATAGGGCCGATGACAGCGCTATCTGCAGGGACATAGCTGCCTATGCATGCCATGAGTGCGATAATAATGGTTTGCCGCATATAGGTGGATTTACCTCCCATATTGGGGCCGGTGATCATTAACATGCGACGATCACTATGTAGTTCTACATCATTGGGTACGAAAGGTGTATCCAGTGTTTGCTCTACAACGGGATGTCGTCCTGCTTTTATGCTGAGGCCGGGTTGATCGCTCATGGTGGGAGCATTGTAATTAAGGCGGGTTGCACGTTCTGCAAAGCAGGCTAGTACGTCTGTTTCTGCTAGATACTGCGCAGTTGTACGTAGCTCTGGAACTTCTTCGGCTAATTCTAAGAGCAGGGTTTCGTAAAGATGTTTTTCACGCGCTAGCGAGCGTTCTTTTGAAGACAGCACTTTGTCTTCAAACTTTTTTAGTTCCGGAATGATAAAACGCTCAACGGCTTTTAAAGTCTGTCTGCGAATGTAGTCAGCAGGTACGTTATCCGATTGAGAACGCGGAACTTCTATGTAATAGCCATGTACTCGGTTGTAAGCAACTTTCAGGTTTTGGATGCCGCTACGTTCTTTTTCTCTGCTTTCCAGTTCTAATAAGTAAGATTCTGAGTTGGCTCTTAAGGCTCTTAATTCGTCAAGTTCTGCATCGTAACCTTGAGCGATGACCCCACCATCTCTTATTAATACAGGCGGGTTTTCTATAATGGCTCTTTGGAGTAGGTCGAGTAAGTCATTATGAGGATTTAGTGCAGCTACGATTGTCTCGATATATGGATTGGAGATGTTTGATAACAAGTTTTTAATGGTCGGAATTGTAGCTATTGAACTGCCTAAAGTTGATAAGTCTCTTGGGCGAGCAGAACCAATAGCAATACGTGAACTTATGCGTTCGATATCACCGATGGCTCTTAGCTCGGTTTGTAAATCCTGATAGCGGTATTGGTCAATCAGGCTACCCGTTGCTTGATGGCGATTACGTAGTAGGGCTTGATCGCGAAGTGGCTTGTTGATCCAGCGCCGTAGCATTCGGCCACCCATGCTGGTTACCGTACTATCTAGCACAGAAACCAGGGTGTTTTTATGCTCGCCTAATAAACTATGTTCCAGTTCTAAATTACGGCGTGTCGCGGCATCAAGAATAACGCCTTCATCACTACGTTCAACTTGCAGGCTATTAATATGGGGCAGGGCGGTGCGCTGGGTTTCATTGACATAACCAATGAGTACGCCTGCGGCAATGATTGCCAATGGCATATCTTCGCAGCCAAATCCTGTGAGGTCTTTGGTTTTTAATTGTTTGAGTAATAGCTGGTTCGCGGTATCTAAATCAAAGTGCCACGGTGCTCTTGAGGTTAGCGTATGGTGATCAGATAAAACGGGTTTGTTATCTTCTTCGTAAAGAATCTCTGAGGGCTGTAGGCGTTCAATTTCATTGGCCAGCTCAGTTGCGTCATCGATGTTCTGGATAATAAAACGGCCACTGGAAAGGTCGATACTGGCGAGGGCATAATGTGGATTTTGGTGTTGATCTTGGCTAGCTATCGCAGTTAGTAGATTATCTTGACGCTCGCTAAGGAGAAAATCATCCGTGACAGTCCCCGGTGTAAGGACACGAGCTATTTTACGTTCTACAGGGCCTTTGCTGGTGGCGGGATCGCCTACTTGTTCACAAATAACAACGGCTTCCCCAAGCTTTAATAAACGTGATAGGTATTGTTCAGCAGCATGATGTGGTACACCTGCCATCGGGATAGGCTCGCCGCTTGCTTTTCCTCTGGCAGTAAGCGTGATGTCCAATAATTTGGCAGCACGCTTTGCATCATCGAAAAATAGCTCGTAAAAGTCTCCCATGCGGTAAAACATGAGGGTATCAGGGTATTCGGCTTTAATGCGCAGGTATTGCTGCATCATCGGTGTGTGTGGTTTGCTGTTGTGTCTATTATGATTTTGGGGCATGCAGCAGAATGTAGCAGATTGGTATGTTGATTTACACCTTATATTAAATATTATAACCACGTCCCTACGGGCGTGGGTAGGTTCGTAGGCTCAGCCTGACGAATAAAGTTTAGTCTTAATCCATACGAGGAAGTAGGCCTGATCAAGCAACGCGGATCAGGCCTACGTTGAGGCAGGAATCGATGAAGGCTAATCCAAAACCCTTCTATAGTTTTTCACTTAAATAATTTCCCGTAGAGACGTTGCATGCAACGTCTCTACTACAGTCAATCGAGAAATTTAATAAGTGAAGGTCTATAGGGTGAGATCAAAACCACGTTCTAAGAACGTGGATATTTACTTTTATGCAGGTAAACGTAGCTTTACTCTAGCACCCACTTGAGGCGATACAAGAAGCTCTATGCTTCCACCCGCCGCTTCAATAATTTCAGTACAGACGGCTAAACCGATACCTTGTCCTTCCGTTTTGCTATCTGCACGAATACCGCGCTTTAGCAGTTTTGAAGGGTTGTTATCGGGGAAACCCATACCATCATCATCTATGTTGATAATCACATGACTGCCATCGGGTTGTGCATTGACTTCGACCAGAGTTTCACAAAAACGACAAGCGTTATTAAGCAGGTTACCAAAGAGTTCTAATAAATCTTCATCATCCATGCGTACTTTGATATCACTTTCTACTTTGATGTCAATGTTGAAGGTCTTCTCATGGTACACCTTAAATAATGATTCTTTAAGTCTGGCAATAACGGGTTTTACTGCGCTTGGGCTAATCATTGCATGGTGGTTAGTGACTACAGCGCGTCGCAATTGATAGGAGACAATATCCTTCATGTTTTCGAGTTGGGTCGATATGCCTTGGATAGCTGGGCTTTTTTCAGGCTTTTTGTCTGCTTGATCAATATAGCCCTGAATAGCCGCTAAAGGAGTTTTTAAGCTGTGTGCTAAGTCATCAAGTGCATCACGATAGCGTCGCTTTTGACCTACTTCGTATTGAACCAGCGCATTAATCGTGCCTTTAATAGGGTTTAGCTCATCTGGATAGGGGTTTACTATAGATTCCTGATCACCTGATTCCAACCGCTTTATTTCTTCTTCAAAATCTTTAATAGGCGAGATAACCCAGTAACTGGTTGCAAGTTGAGCCAGTAACACCAGCATTGCAGAAGCACTAAACAGGATAATCAAATGCGAACGCATATCTTCCTCGGCGAGTTCTAATTCCCGAGCTGATTTTGCAATGACTAGTTGGTATTTACCATGGGGGGAATGTTGGAATCCATAGGAGTAAACAATATTATTGCTGGAGGCTATATCGGCATTTTCTTGTTCAGGCCTTAACCGCTTTATGATGTCGTGATTAGGTTCAGCGTGAATAGGATAGGTATACAGTGTGTCACCTAAATCGAGTGTAGTATAATCCGCAGTGCCTACATCTGGAGCAATACTATGCCACTGAATGAGTTTGGTATTGGTGTCTTGAATGTAGGCTGTTGTACTCTCAATATCATTACTAAACTTGTTGTTATCAAAAAAATCATCAAGACCCTCACGTACCGCTTTGTCTATAGTGAATTTGCCTTTATCAAAATTGATGTAGCCTAGTAGGTCAAAGCCAATCTCTTTGAGTTTTTCCTGCTCGCTTTGAAGTTGCTCTTTGTTAATAAAGTTAGAGAGCAATAAGCCGAGTATTAAAATGCTGCCCATAATGATCGCAAACGAGCTTACGAGTTGTCGGGCACGCAGTGAATTCATGCAGCATGGATTCTCGGCAGGGTGAATCGATAACCACGTCCACGTAAGGTTTCAATGGGTTTTAGAGAATTATTAGGGTCTAGTTTGATACGTAGTCGTCTGATAAAGACTTCAATCACATTCGAGTCACGATCAGAATCGTCGTCATACATTTTTTCAGTAAGTTCTGTTTTTGATATGACCTTGCCAGCATGAAGCATTAAGTGCTCGATGACTTTATATTCGTAAGCAGTTAGAATGACTTCATCATCATGCAGGTATATACGTTGCTCAGAAGTATTAAGTTTTACAGGGCCACAGACCATTTCTGAAGCCGCCCAACGACCTGTTCTACGCAGTAATGCGCGTACCCGGGCCAGTAATTCTTCTGAGTAAAAAGGTTTCTCCACATAGTCATCAGCCCCTGCTTCAAGGCCTTCGACTTTGTTTTGCCAGCGGCTACGCGCTGTAAGAATCAAGATAGGATAATCTAGTCCCTTTGCGCGGATATTCTTGATTATATCTATGCCATCGATTTCAGGTAAGCCCAGATCAATGATAGCTACATCAATGGGATAATCTAACGCATAGTGTAAGCCCATTTTTCCATCAGCTGCTGTATCTACCACAAATCCTGCTTTTTTCAGTTCTTCTTTGACTTGTTCGCGAATATCTCTGTCGTCTTCTACTATTAGTATTCTCATTGTTTTTTTACCAGCGATGTTGAAAAGATATCTCTTTGTAGATAGAGAAGAGTTGTTGCTTCTAGCAACAATCAGTATAGCCCTAGATGCGTGATATACCTTAACAATTTTTAGGCTAAGGGTGCAAGATAAATAAGCAACACATTTGCAAAAAAGTGAACAAATATATGATTAATATCAGCACTATTTTTTCACCCAACAAAAGACCCTTGGTTGTTTTTTAGACAATCAAGGGTTTATGCGATCTTTCCCAAGGTTTGGAACTTTGATGAAGGAATCTCTGATCAGTCTCAGTGCTATCTTGAGGCTGCTTTTTCTGTAGGTTGTAGTGCCTAACTCTATAAGTGAAGATTGTTTACATTGCTTATATTTTTTACTTAATGCTTATCAATGTCTTATTCTAGGGTAGAAGCGGTAACTGTAAATTCTAGGTTTAACCTAGAATTCATGAATAGGTTGTTATTTTTTGCAGCCAACCTGAATTAAAAATAATTCGCCATCTTCTCTATCTATGAATTTGACGTAGTGACAATCGCTTCCATAAGCTTCATATCGTTTTCTAACCGATATAATTCGTCCCTTAAATTTTTTCTTCACGGCTGTAATGACTTCAAGCTTAGAAGCTGGTTTATTTGGATCCACCTTATGCAAGGTAGCATATCGGATAGGTTTAGATGATGCTGCTGTAGCGGTAGCTGAGCCAGATAAAAAGGCAACTAGCACAACAGTAGTCATTAGTACTTTTTGTACCTTGCTACGCAAAACGATGCTTAAAGAGCACATGGTATTCCCCAATTTGTTATTTAGCCCTGCTGCTATCATCGTTTGCTATTATTATCTTTTAAGTCGGGTGACTTAATGTAAGCAGTGTTGCATAACTTTATATCATATCTAACTGAATTGAATATTAACGAAAGCATAAATTTATAATATTCATTATATTAACATATAGATGAGATTCAACAAGCTAGATAATTTAGATATGTAATATTGATTTCTATCAATATTTTTCTATCAGCTACGTGACTCTACGTTTGGTAACTTCCCCCCTAATACGGTTAAAAAATATGCCAGCTAATACTGCGAAATATAAAATATTGCTAACATCATGAAAATTAAACTCAAGTATGGAATGTAAGAGCATTACGAAAATACTGATACCCGTGGCTATTCGTATGTAATGAATTTCACGGACTCTTATTCTTTTCACTTTTTTCCATATTTTTATGTACATATAGAAAAAAATATTGATAAAGATAACACCTAGTAAGCCGATTTCGAACAATAGCTCAAGATAGTCATTATGTGCATGGTTAATAAACTTGGGTTGATCTATGGGCTGAAATATTCTGTATATGTCGGGGAATGTTCCAGGGCCACTACCGAATGGAAAAAATGTTTTTATGCCTTCCCAGCTGTTAGAAAAAATTACCCAGCGTCCATCTACGAAAGGATTGTTGGAAATAAACCTATTGATAATAGGTGTAAGGTTGAAGAAAGAGAGGAGAATGACAACGCCGATGATTGCTATGGCAAGGGACAGTACAAGGTGTTTGCTGTCTTTTTTTCGTATAAATACATTGAAAGCGAGGAACCCACCCAGTAAGGCAAGTGGAATACCTGCTCTGGAGCCGGAGAAAAAGGCGCCACTGATAAATAATGCAATCATTATTCCATAAGTGATAAGCAGAATCATTCTTTTGGATCCATCATCGTTTCGCTTCTTACCATGTTGCAGCTCATATGCCACTAAAGCTAGTGTTAGTGGAATGGCGATCTCCATAAGGAGCACGAAGTGGTCAGGGTTTGGGTAAGTACCCAATGCAATACCGCGTTTAAGTATGGGTATTCCAAAATAAAAGAATTCATTGTTAGTGCTGAACTGAATCATTGCCAGAGATGCTTCAGCAGTGGCTATGCCAAGTACGAAATAGATAATGAATAGTTTCTGTTGTTCTGGAAGAGCTGCGACAGTTAAAAACACAGCGAGTGGTGGGAGCATGGCGAAAAAAGCATGCTCTGTGCGATAAGGGATCAGCGATAGTGTTCGATAGATCGAGTCGGTTGAGTGCTCTGTGGTTATCCATTCTGCCATTTGTGTGTAAATCGCATGGCCGGGTAGGCTATCCCACACTCCGGCGGGCAGAGGAATGAGGTATAACAAGGGTGTTAGTACTGCAAAGAGAATAAAAAACCAGGTAGTCTTGTGGATAAAGTCGAAACGCTTTTGAAACAGGAAAAAAATGATAAGCAATACAATAGCCAATGCTTCTACAACGGGAATGGTTTGTAATCTTTCTGTCCCGCCCATAAAGGGAAAGGTTGCAAGAAGTACAACGGTTAGTGTTGTTAACAAGTAATTGATCGAGAAGTGCATTGTCTTATATCTTATTTATATTTGGGCTATTAATTTTTGGGAAGAACCACGAAATCATCAAACCAGATATCACCTCTGACCCTTTTTTCTGAAGATTTCCGTCCTGCTAAAATTAGTGCCAGCTTTTGAGCTTTGCAGGATGCATCATTGGGTACAGTGAAATCTATCTGGTCTTTTTTCCAGTCAAAGAACCCGGAGAGTGGCTGTCCGATTCCAAGTTTTACAATATTTTTTTCGCCTTGTTTGTCTTTCATACAGTACAAAATCCACCGGAGGCCTTTTTCCGAATTAAGGTTTGCACGGGTTTTGTATTCCAAGGTGTATTTTCCCGGCTTTAAAACTAGCAGTTGGCGTACAAAACCCCAATAATCATCAACCCAGCTATTAAATGCAACGCGTAGACTATAAGAGCCACTCGCCCGACTGTATTTGTCGAGATAGGCTTGTACGTGTGTTTTCTTAGCAGCTGTCCAACTAAATTTGTCATCTGAATAAGCTGTATTAAGTTGCTGGCTTTCAAAGCCACCATCGTATATTAAACGGGTGTATTGTTGTTTTTCTTTTAGCAAGCCCCTTTCCCATACATCATGTGCCTTTGGCCATTTATTTTCTTGCATAAGGTTTGACAGGTAGAGTGCTTTGTTCCTATCGGACGCATTGCCATTGAGTAGCGCTTGTTGATAGAAGCGATCAACAGCAACGAGGTTGTTGGGCTGCACAACCATATATTGAAAGAACTCATCCCACCATGCGGGTGGTTTGGCATGATAAGGTTGGAACAGTTGGGTGGATTCTGCATACTGAGCCACTTTATTGAGTATCGGGAAAATAGCTTGCGCGGCCATGCCCTCGGAAAAATTTTCTTTACGTGGATCTTGGCTTAGGCTGACATTCCAGGCACTCATAGCTTTACGCGTATATCCCGCTTGTAGCCAGTGATCGGCTATTAATTGCATGGAAGTATCATGGGCAGGCCATAAATGAGCTGATAGCTGAGCAGCTTGATGCGCAAGCGCAGGTTTCTTTTCATGGACAAGAACCTTCATTAGAATAGCTGTTGCCATGCCACTGGATAAATTGTTCTGAAGTGCTTTTAAAGCATGCTGTTTTGCAAGGGGAAACTGTTTATTATGATATTTAAGAACAGCGAGTCGTTCATGAGCATAAGCATGATTTGGGTTGTGCGTAATCACTTTCTCTAGTGTTTCAATATCAGGGGAGGGTCTTGTTAATATGGAGACAGGAATGCCTTCGCTAATAATGAAAAGTCGAACAAGGAGGAGCGTTCCAATAGCAACTGCTATTATTTTTATAAAGATAAGTTTTAGCATTTTATGGTTTTACATTGTTTTCAGCATTGCCCTATGAATGTTTAAATATGTAATCCAATTGACTGTCGAAACTTTCATGTGCCTTAATAGAGGC
>CAZDMX010000056.1:0-9486 GCA_964506085.1 uncultured Thiothrix sp.
TTTTGCTCAAAAAGGAAGCTAATAGTGAGCTATTGGCTGAGTTTTTGAGCAAAACCTGGGAGATTTCAACCATTTTAATGAGTTCCATGAATACTTGCACAGTCTCTTCAATACCGCTCTTGATTTACTTTATCTGGCAGTGGAATGGCTTTATTGGGTGTGGCTTTGTGTTTTTTACACGCAGCAGAAGCACACGATAAGAAGCATTAATAAAGGTGTTGTTACTTGCTCTAATCACTCGCTAGTGCTATTTTCACGTAATATTACTGAATAATTGAGGACATAAGCATGAGTGCTGAGAGTATAGCGACTACAATAGATCCCATAGAGGAAGCATTATTGGACTTTACCGATGCCGCAGCTGCCAAAGTGAAGGCGTTAATTGAAGAAGAAGACAATGATGATTTAAAACTTCGTGTGTTCGTGAGTGGTGGTGGTTGTTCAGGTTTTCAATATGGATTCACTTTTGCTGAAAGCATTGATGAGGGTGATACCGTTGTAGAAAAAGGTGGTGTTAGCCTGTTGGTAGATCCAATGAGTTTTCAGTATCTTGTGGGTGCAGAGATTGACTATACCGAAGGTTTGGAAGGCGCACAGTTCGTGATCCGTAATCCAAACGCAACGACCACTTGTGGTTGTGGTTCATCATTTGACGTATAATTCAATATACTAATTTCATCTATAATAAATAGAGGTCTCTTCGATTCCTCTATTTATATTTCGGGCGCTTATTGATAAATAATCATGTCTGATACTATCCATATCGTTATCCCCTCTCGCTATAACTCTTCCAGACTTCCCGGAAAACCCTTAAAACTAATTGCGGGTAAAAGCATGATTGAGCGTGTTTATGAGCAAGCGGTTAAATCGGGTATTAAGAGTATTTGTGTGGCAACAGACGATGACCGCATTCAAACAGAAGTTAAAAGCTTTGCGGGTCAGGTCGTAATGACTCGTGCCGACCATCAGTCTGGTACCGATCGGCTGGCAGAGGTTTGTGAGCTGCAAGGTTGGGATGAAAACGATATTGTGATTAACCTGCAAGGCGATGAACCCTTGATGCCACCTGAGGTTATTCAGTTTCTGGCAGATATTGCGAGAAAAACAGATGCAGCCATCTCCACTCTTGCAACACCGATTACGACTATAGAGGATATATTTAATCCTAATATTGTAAAAGTAGTGATGGATGCTCAGGGCAAAGCGCACTATTTTAGCCGAGCTCCCATTCCCTGGGATCGTGATAGTTACTCATGGCCTCCAGCGGAATCTAATACAGAAAGCCCAGCGCCGGCCCAGCGCTTCCGTCATTTGGGCATGTATGCCTATCGAGTGAGTACACTGAAAAAGATTCCTCAATTACCATCTTGTGAGATAGAGAAAATCGAATCACTAGAACAGTTAAGACCTTTGTATAATGGTATTGAGATTCAGGTGGGTATCATTGATGATGCCCCCGATCATGGTATTGATACAGAAGCAGATTTATTAAGGGTTAATGCATTATTCACTGAATCTGTTTGAGGGCTATCAGAGCCTTTGTGCTCAAGCTGAGCTGTTTGAATCAACAAAGCAATATTCCATAAATTGGGTAAATATTCCAATGCGACACGCATAGATTTGTCATTTGGGTGTTGTTGGGCTGCTAGGAATAGATGATGGTAGAAATCTGAGAAGGTAAGAGCAGATTCATTGTCAGCTCTATTCTTTTGAATCTTTATCAGTGTTCTTTTAACATTTCCCGCACCCCAGTTAAAGGCCGTTACTGAAAATAACCAGGCATCTGCTTCCTCAAACTTTGCCACATGTCGAAAATAAAAATAATAACGCTTCAAATGAATTAATGCTGCTTCTGTGCTCAAGTGAGGGTCTGAGCGAATGGCATCGGGGTGGGTGTTTTTTAAGGCATCGGAGGCTTGATCCAGTGTTTGTATTTCCTCAACTACCTCGTTAACTAGTTGCCAGTATCCATAATCAGTAGGAGGTTTGCCTTTTTTAGCATGCCAGCCAGATTCAAGATACGGGATTAAAAATACAAAATCAGGGATGTCGTCTCTTAGAAGATCATTTAAATAAGGTGCAGAGCGATTAAAGGCATCTTGATATTTGTTCTTCCGAGCTTTCTTTTTCCAAAAGATATTATTCTCAACTTCCGCAGTGATCGCTTCGAAATCTTCCAGAGCTACTCCATGTAGCGCCGAATTGACATAGCGACCGAATGAGTCAAACCTAAGCTGTCCGTGATTATTAGCAAAGACATTGGTTGAAAATAGAGACGCTAGTAGCCCCATTAGAATTAACATGAAGAAAAAGTGTGAACGCACTAAAAAATATCCTTAATTTTTCTTCTAGTTAAGCAGGGAATACAGGAAAATGCAATCCCACTCTACTGTTTTTTTAGAAAACAGGTCAATAGCACAATACGCGTACGATTAACCCGACCTTCGATCTGCTCAGGGTTCGAGGTCAAAGAGATGTTACCTACCGCAGTGCCGTGAAATTCGCACTTTTCACAACTAGGCCCTTAATCAGTACAGGGCAAAGAGTGCTCAATCATCTAATTTACCGTATATTTTTCAGATAAATAATCCATTAAGCATATGTTAATTATCAGACGAGTACGGTGAGTCTATAGAGTTGTTGATTTGCCTTGAGACGGGGTTGGTATATGAGTTTCAAGCCTCACAGATTATTAATAATAATTGCATAAATATAATCTTAACAACACTTTTTCAAATTTAATTTCGCAACTATTATTTGTGGCTATTTCAAATGTCGTAAATAGTAAACTGGCCATGACTTAAAGGGGTGCATATGGACAGATTGTTTCCACTGGCGCTAATCTTGTTTTTCGCAATTGTATTAACGTCGGGTTTTCTTTTTGCAGAACCCGTTGATGTTAAAGTTCAGCGTTATCATGATCCTGCACAAAAAAACCATGCCTATGCAGGCAAGCTGTATTGGGATGAACGGTCGCGCAAATGGGAAAAGAAAATCGTGGTGTATAACCGTGCGCCGATACCTAAAGTGACTCATCCTGTCTGGGACTATGTTTTACAGCTCAAGACACCTAAACATTACGGTGTTCAAGGTCAAGATGAGAAGTACAAATTGTTTCATTTGAAAGCAAACTGTACCGGTAAGACACCCTTAGCCGAAGGTAAGCCTTGGCATATCAATTTCGATCGAATTGCTAAAGGTCGATATTCAAATGAAGACTTTCGTTCAGATTGGAATTGCCCTGATTGGCAAATGGGTAGAAACCTGATTAATGTTGTTGCCGACAAAGGTGCTTATCAGGGGCATGGCCTTCGTATTCGTTATCCAAGTGGTATCTCAGGTTGTTATAGCCCCAAGCATTGTGTGAATTGGAAACCAAAATTAGGCAAGAAGTTTGAAAAACTTTACTACGGTTATCGCTTCAAATTTCCGAAAGGTTTTCGTTTTGTAAAAGGTGGCAAGCTGCCTGGGGTTGGTGGCGGAGAATCAAACACTAACGGTGTGATTCCAAATGGTGCTGATGGTTGGAGCGTGCGAATGATGTGGGATAAGGAGGGTAAACTTCTACAGTATGTGTATCATCCAGATCAGCCGAGTAAATACGGAGATATTCTGTCTTTTGATATGCCAGAGAGTCTTGAACTCGGTAAATGGCATACCGTACAAACAATGGTTTTATTGAATAAACCCGGCCATAAGAATGGCGCTATTAAGAGTTGGTTAGACGGCAAGCTGGTACTTAATAAGCAGGGTATGCGTTTTAGAAATGTGGACAGATTAGAAATTGATCGCTTGCTGTTTGCTTCTTTCTTTGGCGGTAGTGGGCCGTATTGGGCGCCACAGAAGGATGAATATGCCTTCATTGATGATGTGAGAATATCGACAAAGCCTGTTTTCTATTCAAACGGCACATTATTTGCGAAACAAAAATCCCCGCCTCAGTTGCGACAACAGCATTCTGACAGAGCACTAGCTAAAAAATAATAGCTATACCCCATCATAAAAAACTTGTTATTCTTACGCCCCTGTAAAAGTCGTCTTCTGGGACAAGTTCTTAGTTGGCGACTACACTTTAATGGATCGGAAAAATAGCAAGTGACAGATTATAAGAAAACCCTGAACCTTCCCTCAACAAAATTCCCAATGCGTGGCAATCTGGCACAAAAAGAGCCACAGATGTTGAAAGCGTGGGATGAGATTGATTTATATTCAAAACTACGCGAGCACTGCGCGGGGCGACCTAAGTTCACCCTGCATGATGGCCCCCCTTATGCCAATGGTAATATCCATATTGGTCATGCAGTAAACAAGGTTCTTAAAGATATCATTATTAAAAGCAAAACTTTAAGTGGTTTTGATGCGCCTTATATTCCCGGTTGGGATTGTCACGGTCTGCCTATTGAGCTTAAAGTGGAAGAGAAAGTAGGCAAAGTGGGTGTCAAGGTTGATGCGGCCAAGTTTCGTGAGATTTGTCGTAAATATGCTAGCTCACAAGTTGCATTACAAAAAGCTGATTTCAAACGTTTAGGCGTGTTGGGTGATTGGGAAAACCCGTATCTAACTATGGACTTCCAGACGGAAGGCGATATTGTTCGCTCGCTTGGACGTATTGTCGCAAATGGTCATCTACGCAAAGGCGAAAAGCCAGTGCATTGGTGTGCAGACTGTGGTTCAGCGTTAGCTGAGGCAGAAGTTGAATATCAGGATAAGACTTCCTTCGCCATTGATGTACGTTTCAACGTGGCAGATGAAGCAGAATTGGCTAAACGCTGTAGTGATTTAAAAGGAGAAGGGACAATCTCCATCGTTATCTGGACAACAACCCCTTGGACATTACCTGCTAACCAAGGCGTTGCTGTACATGAAGATTTAAATTATGTGTTTGTTCAAGCTGGGGATGAACGCTTGATCTTGGCAGAAGCCTTATACCTTGATGTATTGACTAGAGCCGACATCACCGAGCATGAAATTCTCGCAACCTGTAAAGGTAGCGATCTGGAAGGGTTACAGCTACAGCATCCCTTTTATAATCGTACGATACCCGTCATTCTTGGTGACCATGTAACCACTGATGCGGGTACAGGTTGTGTGCATACCGCACCGGGACATGGTCAGGAAGATTTTATCGTCGGCCAAAAGTATGGATTGCCGATTGATAATCCAGTAGGAAGTGATGGCAAGTTCTTGCCAAATACAGAACTATTTTCTGGTGAAGACGTACAAAAAGCCAATCCGCATGTCATTGCAGTGCTTGAAGAACACGGAAAACTATTGTGTGATAACAAGCTGTTTCATAGCTATCCTCATTGCTGGCGACACAAAACACCACTGATATTTCGTGCCACACCACAATGGTTTATCAGCATGGATCAGACAGGTCTGCGAGAGCAATCCATAAAAGCTACCGAGTCTGTTGAATGGCTACCTGACTGGGGCAAAGCTCGCATACAAAGCATGTTAGAAAATAGCCCGGACTGGTGTATTTCACGGCAGCGTACCTGGGGTGTTCCTATTACCTTGTTTGTACATAAAGAAACCGGTGAGCTGCATCCTGATACCAATGAGCTGTTTGAAACAGTTGCTCAGAGAATTGATAAAGAGGGCGTTGAAGCTTGGTTTAAACTTGAAGCTAAAGAGCTTTTGGGTGATAGCGCGAAAGACTATGACAAGGTCATGGATACTCTGGACGTCTGGTTCGACTCGGGTGTAACCCATGCCTCTGTTATTGAACGTCGTGAAGAAATGGAGTTGCCCGCAGATTTGTATCTTGAAGGTTCAGACCAGCATCGTGGCTGGTTCCAGTCTTCATTGAAAACATCAATGGCAATGAACGGTGTCGCTCCGTATAAGGCAGTATTGACGCATGGGTTTACCGTCGATGCAGATGGCAAGAAAATGTCGAAGTCGCTAGGTAATACGATTGCTCCACAGAAAATAAATAACAAGCTAGGCGCTGATATTCTTAGATTATGGGTAGCTTCTAGTGACTATAGCCGTGAAATGACCGTATCCGATGAAATCATAAAACGTACTGCCGACGGTTATCGTCGTATTAGAAATACGGCCCGTTATTTGTTAGCTAACCTGAGTGATTTTGATCCCGCTACAGAATTGATTGCTCACAAAGATATGCTATTACTGGATCAATGGGCAGTATCACAAGCTGCTAAAACTCAGCAGAAACTATTGGAATCCTACGACAGTTATCAATTCCATAATGTCTATCAGGAAATACTGCGCTTCTGTTCTGTTGATATGAGTAGTCTCTTTTTGGATATCACCAAAGATCGTCAATACACCATGGGTGCTGACAGCGCGGCTCGGCGATCTGCACAGACCGCATCATTTCATATCTTGCAGGCAATGGTGCGCTGGCTTGCTCCAATTACCAGCTTTACGGCTGAAGAAATCTGGGGGTATATACCCCGTGAGTCAGGAGAGAAAGTAGAGCATGTTTTATTTAGCGAATGGTATAACGAATTAACAGCATTAGGTGCTGATGTGGCAATCAATGATGATGATTGGAAACATATCTTTATGGTGCGCGAAGCGGTCAGTAAACAGCTTGAACAATTACGCATTGCTGATGAGATTGGTTCATCTCTGGATGCTGAAGTGAAAGTCTATTGTAGTGGTGATAGATATACAGCCTTACAGAAGCTTGATAATGAACTTCGTTTTGTATTGATTACCTCAGGCGCAGAGGTCATTGATGCGGAAGCGATTGAACCAACCGCTGATGCTATAGCCGTAGAAAGTGAAGACAATTTATGGATAGAAGCTGGCGTGGCACTGCATGAAAAATGTGTCCGTTGTTGGCATCACCGTGAAAATGTAGGGCTTAACAAAGAACACCCTGAACTGTGTAATCGCTGTATAGAAAATGTCGTAGGTGAAGGTGAGGAACGTCTTTATGCCTAATGCACTACAGGGAACTATGCTGAGATGGACTTGGATTTCAGCTATCGTCATTTTCTTGGATCAACTCACCAAATGGATGGCAGAGGTTAATTTAAACAAAGGAGAGCCTGTTGAAATAACCCCTTTTTTGAATATGACCCTTTGGTATAATGAAGGTGCTGCATTCGGTTTTCTGGCAGGGCAAGGAGGCTGGCAACGCTGGTTCTTTACCATCCTGGCTTTTTCAGTGAGCCTATTTATTCTCAATTGGTTGCGAACATTACCCAAGACAGAAAAATGGACAGCGATCGGCTTGGCTTTAGTGCTTGGTGGGGCGATAGGAAACCTGATAGATCGTACCCTTGCCGGAAAAGTAATTGATTTTATAGACTTTCATTTCCCCGTTCCCTTTGTTAACCCTGATTATCATTTTGCTACCTTTAATATAGCGGATATTGGAATATCCATTGGTGCTGCATTATTAATTATCATTAGCTTATTCAGTAGTGACGATGATGCAAAGTAAAGTAAAGATAACTTGATTCTCAAATAAGGATAAAAGAATGAAACTAACTCCTCGTATTATTGTTACCCCTAGACCCAACATGACATTGTCTGTACCCGAAGGTGTCTCTCGAGTAGAGTTTTTTAATAGTCCTGCAAACCTTAAAAACCTTGCAGATGAGAACGGGCTTTTCAGAACGCCGGAAGACCTGTTGATGTATCGAAAACTAGTGGGGCATAGCTCGGAGTTTGATACTTCTGTGATGCTTGATGTTTCCAGACGTATACTAGACCCATTAGGTCGCCCGGTACGTCGAGATCAAATGAAGCGCCAGCAGAAGAAAGTCTGGCAGCAAATAACACAGATAATATGTGACTATATGCTAGATAAATACCCTGATCCAGAAAAGCATTTAGTCTTGTGTGGAGAAGCAAGTCTGGATTCAACTTGGCCGCTTAACAAACCAGGTGTTCCCAGTATTCGTATGATCCATAATCATTTTATGGTTTTTCCAAAGGATGAACTGGCAGCGGCAGAAGAAGCGAATGCTAACGATCCAAATCTAACCGATAGTGGTCACAATACCCTTTTCCTGAGGCAATTAAGTGATGTTTATCGCCAGTTTCTAGATGTGCTAGATTTGCAAATATTAAAGCCTTTACTCTCAGACGAAGGGGCTTTGGAACTAACAGGTTATCCTCAGGGATTGCCTTCGTGGGAAGTAGTAGGTGGCAAGGAAAAATTAAAGGATCAATATTTCTGGCATGAGTACGAACAAGTTCTGCTGGGTTTCCTAGATTTCTACCAAACCTTTTTCACCTTGGTTGCAACGGGTGAGGAGAGTATTCCTACAGATGCAACTTTCCCATCGCAGATCAATGATGTGTTGTTAAGTAATAATGTATTTATTAGAGTTGCCAGAGACCTGCGTGAGCAAGTGATTCAAGATCCTAAATTTGCAAATGATATTCGTTGGCGCCCTGCCTATAAGCAAATCCTGTATCGTGATGATAAAGGAAGACTCATTGTAACCATTTCACAAAACTCCGTGGGTAATGCTATTACAGAATTGTTAGGCATTGTCGTCAATAGAGTAGAAGACCCCGAGGCGTACGCCAAGATAGAACCGGGTTTAGTAGGAAGGCTATTAGAAGTACGTGAGCGCTTGCTAGAAGCCAATATTGGCGAAGCATTATCCGCACCTTGTTGGCCAAATGGTGAGTATAAACCTCGTCCTATCTAGTCTAACAAGTCTGTCGAACCCCTCTTCTGTAGGGTCGAATTCATTCGACACGTATCAGTATTTTTCAACCTAGACGCGGTTGAGCACGAAAAAGACGCGTAAGGTATTGGTGTACATAGTGAAACAGAAAAGTTCGTGGCACCTTGTTGGTGATGAGAAGTTTTTCTGTTTTGCTATGACTACATGGATGTAGGTAAGTAGGGCAATGCAGGAGCAATTGCCGAGGCGCACCAAGAGCTTGTGTGGTCTTTCGTGATCCAATTGCGTTTTTTAAGTTCAACCTAGAATCCTCAGTTGAACGACTTATAGAGTGATTCTTTTAGGTTGAGTGGCGTAATAAAAAAAGGAATTAATGGTTGATCCTTAATGAGTTTTTTTATATAGCCAATCAGCCTAAAAGGGTTGCTCTATAAGCCGTAGCGCCCTCACTCTATGAGTGAAGATTGATATTGCTACTTATTTACCATTTATCAATTACTTGACGATAGCTAGAAGAGGTCAACTGAGGATTCTAGGTTCAACACAGGTCGAATAAATTCAACCCTACAAACAGAACCTTGAAACTAGAATTTAAAGTATTAGCCATATAAGCCTCCTACTAAGGTTGCTCCCCCCCCCTTTGTCAGTTTTTTTTGTTAGTCAAAGAAGAGTTCTATAAAGTCTCTATCATGAATTGTAGTTGTGTTTAAATCACTTACTCAAAGGTCGCACTGACGAGTCTTTTGAGTATTAAAATAATAATAAATATAAAACAAACAAGCCCTATGAATACATCACGTACCATCAGTCAACCTGATGAAGATAAACATCAAGAAATTAATATTGCAGATTGCGACTT
>CAZDMX010000057.1:0-5828 GCA_964506085.1 uncultured Thiothrix sp.
TAAAAACTTCTGACCGCGTTTAAGTGCTTGCTGGATGGAAGGCAAGCCGTCATCCAGTGAACGTATTTTTTCTGCTCTTTGTAAACGAGGGGTTAGCCATGTGCGTAGCTTGGCGATCTGTTTGGGATTTCCTGCAAATAACACGCTGAATTTCGCTCTGCTTGCGGGTGTTAATAATCCTGTAGCGGGAAGATCAGCTAAAGACATCAGTAGTTGCGGCATAAACTCAAAAGCGGCAGCACCTTGATCGGGTGATTTGCTGATGATTCCTGAAAGCTCAATATCACTTTGCCCTAGCTGTACGGTTGCGCCCGGCTTTATACCTAAAGCGACAAACAGATGCGAAGCGGCCCAAGCCTGTGATGAGGGTAATGCACCAAAAGCTGCTGTTTGTCCTTGTGCATCTAATGCGTTGGCTATGGTTATTTCACCGAAGAGAGGATATTTTTGGGAAGCCGCTTTGATCTGTACCAGTTGTGACTTGTCATTCACTAAGATCATACTAGGAAAGCTGATAATTTGCGCAGTGCGAATCCCCAATGATTGGGCTTGTTGTTGATAGCTCTCTGCAATAGGACGGGTTGATTGCACCACCAGATCACCACCCAGAATCTTGCTGGCTTGCCTTTGCATGGCTTGATCGGTGCGATCTGTAAAAAAGGTGACTGAGCTTACGGCTGTTACTGAAACCAGTAAGGCAAGAAATAATAGACGGCTTTCTGCGATGCGCCAGTTGCGTTGCCATTGCTTCATGAGTGGCTGGATGAATTGTTTTAATAGCTTGGGCATATTTGAACCATAGAAAGTGCAGTTAGGTTTAACCTAAAAAACGCAGTTGAAACGTAGCGAGAATGACTAGAGTGCTGAAGATAAAGGAATTTCCAGAATCATTAAAGAGTGATCTGAAATGCCTTGCTCTCGAACCTTGTGATCGTAATAAATTTCATTAATATTTTTATTGAGATGAGCCGAAACTAGCGCATGGTCATATCTAAACCCATTATGGTTTTTGGTACTTATCCAGGTAAATTCTTTGTCTTTTATATGACGACTCCGCCATGCATCAATCCACCCTTGTCGCAATAAATGTTGAAACAGATGAGTATTTTCAAAGGATTTGGTTTCTGAGTCTATAAAAGGGATGCCGCAATTAAAGTCACCCATCAGCACACTACTTTCTTCTAACCAGAACTTAGGAAGTTCCTGTAAAGATAAGAAGAAAGGTACTTGTTTTTTCTTGTGCGGCAAATGCACACTAACCAGGTTTAACTCTGGAAAAACAAAGCTAGCTTTGATGCCACGTGCTGGTGAAGGCGAGTCAACTGGAAATACTTCTGCTTTAAAGTCGTAATGAGAGGCGATCAATAGTGAGTTATCCCGCGCCGTCCTGGTCTCTGGCGCATAGATATTATCTAGTCCGGCTGCTTTCAGTCCATCTAACAATATGGCTTTACTTTTACCATGACGGAATTCTTGCAAGGTTACTATGTCAGGCTGATGAGCTTTGATAGTGGCAACAATATCGTGGGCGCGTTGCCCTCCTCCGTGCAGGATATTCCAGCTTAATATTTTCATTAACTTGGCTCTTGTTGAGTCCATCCACCCACAAAATACTTTTTCTGCCAGTCTTCATACAACGCTTCTATCTGCTTTTCAGAACTACTCACCCGAATCTCATGATCTAGGGGGCTTTTTCGGTTGGGGCTATAGTTTGTTAAATGTAAGACATAACTCGGGAAGTCCGTTGAAGCATCTTCTTTGTTGGTTTGCCAGATGATCAGCTTACGCACCATAGTTGCACCTCTAAGCTGCTTGGTAGCAACAGCTCGTTTCAGTATTTTGCTCACAGGTAATTGCAAGTCTTCAGCTACACGATGCACGTCTGGAATGTCAGTTATATCGGTTAATTGTGACATTTTTATGTCTTCTGTTGTGGCTTTTTTATCATCCCTGATGCGTAGGAACTGGGGTGATAAAATACTACATAGCGGCAAGCGTCTGACTCCTTCCCAACGGTTTTTGTCTTCATTCCAATCAAGTACCATGCGGTCAATGGTACTGCCATGTGAAGTTCTGGAAATAATATCCAGACAGGAAATTTCTATGACTAAATCAGGCGCTATCATCTGGTAAGCCACACGATCAGAATTCACTTCGGTATATTCTGTTTCTACCGCTTCTTTGGCTTCTAGCATTTTTAATAAGTCGGCACGTTGTTCATCTGTAAAGCCACCACCTACTCGTGAAATCACTTGAAAGCTATTGTCTTCTCGGACAATGGCTAGTAACAAACTATGGAGCAAACCTTCTCTATCATCTATACCAGCGGCATAGCCGACAACTGCCAAATCAAGAGTATGTCTGGTTTTTATTTTATAAACACCAGCACTATCGCTACGCAGAACAATACCTTCTGCATTCTCTTCTACTACCCATTTTTTGAACTGTTTGAAAACTGCTTTCTTGTCACCGGTTACTGTTTCAACAGCGCGTACACGATCACCTTTGGCAAAGATGTCTTGAATACGTTTGATGGCTTCCGCATAGCGCATTGATAAATCTTCACCATCCAGATCATAGATATTGAAAATCCCCATACACAGACGATTCACATCATCAGCATCTGCCGGAGCACGAGCTACACGCACTACGTCGTGTACACGCGAACGCTCGCCATCATCTCGACGCACATACAGCTCACCGCCTAGCAAGGCAGACTTTACACCTGCTTTTTTCAACAACTTGGCGGTTTCAGTAAATACCGCCGCGCCCATGCGCACTGTACCACCGGGGTTTAGCGAGATAATGTCGCCCTTTTCGTAAATCAAACAAGTAAACTCACCGTCGATTTTTCGGCTGATAAAATAGTCACCTTCTGGAACGCGATGTTTAGCGGAGTCATAGTCATAAGCACGCATCATCTGCCCTAGCTGCCGTCTGCGCATTCTTACCAAACGCAGATATTTGGGGTTTTTTAAACTGTCTGATTTGCCTGTTAGGTATTCACCGACCTTGATATTGAGTTTTGATGTATCAACTAGGGCATTCATTTCTTTTTTGCCCCTGTTGATTTTTTCACTTTCTTTTTAGTAGTCTTTTTCTTAGCTACTTTTTTGGGTTTATTTTTTTTGATCTCTTTTTTTTCCGTTTTCTTTGCAGGCTTCTTATCCTCTGCCGATGTTTCTGCGGGCAACTTCAATTCTGCATTCGACAAATGCAATAACAGAATATAGCGTTTGCCATCAATCCGTCCTTCCAGAAAACCACGATATGGCGTACTACCTCGACGAAATACCAGTGGTTCTTTACCCTTTTTACCGCCACCCATGAGCATTAAGCTGTCCGTCTCAGCCAGCTCCTTTGCCATATTGTAGAGAAAGTCATAAGTGAGTCCGTTGACATGCACTATTTGCAATTTGGAACGGAAAACATAGCGTCGAATCGCTACTGATTTTTTGATCATCTTCCCCGTCCAGTTTAACGGGATATCGCCATCTACATTCGCCTCTGCACGTTCACGAGGTCGTCGTTCTTTTACTTTGCCATCAGGAGTTCGCACAATATCGAATTGCTCGATACGATAAACCATTTCTTCATCAGGATTTAGATAAACACGAGATAGGTTCCACAGATATAAGCCGAAGCGTTCAATATCTATTTCAGGATCGCCCTTGACCATAGCTTCAGCCAACTTTTCTGGATCACCATCACCGTGGGTTTCCAGCAGCGTATCGTAATCATGATCAACCGTTGATTTAAGCACTTTACGGATGTAGGCATTACCCCCTTTGGGGCCAACATATCGCACACCACCGTAAACGCGGATACTCTCTGCTTTAACTACAGCGTCTCTTTTTCGGCTATCGGTAAGGTTTATATTAGCCATGCTTATAACATCCCAAAGTCCAGATCATCATCGCCCTCATCATCCTGCTCTTGAGTTGCGGCTACGACTCCCGCTTGTTCAAGCCCTACAAACTCCAGTTCACTGTCTTCGGCAATCAGCATCCACACCGTGCCACTTTCATCCTGTAATATAAAAGCCGGATCAGGGTCTACGCCGCCCCTATAGCTAAAATCTGTACGGAAAATCGTGCCTTTTGCTAACTCCTTCAAGAAACCAGCATCCATCTCAGGATCGGCCTCATCGGCTACATCATTGTTAATAGCCGTCAATGCATAGCTCAAGCGAATACCATGATCAAGGAATTCCTCAATAGTTGCTTTCTCGGTCAGTTCCAGATTCTGTTTAAAACTCGAAGGCACTTCCTCTAGCTTATTGCCTTCATAATCAACGGGTGTTATATCTTTGCGGCACACCCATTCCTGCTCAGGATTTAGATAGCCATAAGCTGTACCGCCATACGGCACAAGGGTTTTACCATCATTAGCGATATTAGCAAGACGGCAAACATTGCCATCCATATCACGGGTTTCGATATCAACCGAACCGTATAATTTACTACGGTCTACCTTGTCTATTTGGCAACGGAAAGAGTTACCTTGGTATTCGAATGCGAGGGAGCGTGCCATAAAGTATCAATGCGTTAAAATACTTTCCACTAAAGCTATGAAAGTATGTAGGCCTGATCAAAGCATCAGCGGATCAGGCAAAGAGTCCACAATAAAGCCAGTTCATGCCTGATCCGCTTCGCTTGATCAGGCCTACGTATATTACAGCATATTGACGGGTTACTTGTACTATAGTTTAGTCGACAGTGTCGTCGATGATTGCTGTTTTTTCATTCAAGAACAACAGGATAGTTATTCTTGTAATAATTTACGAATAACTGCCAAAGCACCATTAACAGGTACTGCATGAGGTAAGAATTCACTGATCTTGCCCTTTTTATCCAGCACAAAGATAAATGAGGTGTGGTCAACCAGATACCCTGCTGCGGTGTTGCCTTCTGCATTTCGATACACCACATCATAGCGTTCGGTTATTTCGTCAATCTCAGCTTTTGTGCCGGTCACGCCGATGATCTTTGGATGAAAGAATTGGGTATATTCTGCTAGTTTTTCTGGCGTATCTCTTTCGGGGTCTACACTAATTAATATGCCTTGTACTTGTTCCAGTTCTTCTGGGTTTAGTTTTTTGAATGCAGCGCTTATTCTGGCTAATGAAGTCGGGCAGACATCAGGACAGTAGGTGTAACCAAAATACAGGAATACTACTTTGCCTTTGTAGTCATCAAGACTGATGGGGCCTTTATTACTTTGCAGGGTGAAGTTCCCACCGGGAGGATCAACATACACGCCAGACCTAGCGGGTGCTGGTTTCCAGAAGTAGTTACCTCCTATCAAGCCCAGTAATAAAGCAACAATGGCAACAGGGATTAGAATCTTGTTCATAGTGGTTAATCTTGTGGTTATTATTTAAGGGTATAAAACGGGAAAACAGCTACCTTCATTCCCTTCGGGGTCTTAATGGACACTCGTGCTTCCCATTTCATACGTTGCAATGAACATACGGGAAGTATTGCTTTTCCATTATACTCTCTTTTCAATTTCGAGGGTGGTTGGAGCTGAGTAAGAGTTGTCCAAACAAAAGGCATTTCCATGTTGATACCTTCGAACTGCACATCGATACTAGAGGGATCAGAATAGGAGTTACCCTCTAAGCTGACTATTAATCTCAGTGGTTCCAAAAGGGGAATAGACTTAGGAGAAACTTCTAGCGTTACGGTTTCCCCATCTACAAAAATGGCTGTACAGGGTGCTTGTCTTAAATCACAGGCTGATTGTAAAACGGCTGTATCAATAATGGTTATTTCAGTTAGGCTGTTTTTATACTTATTTCCCCAAAGCGCTACCACTACAAGAAT
>CAZDMX010000057.1:5928-9445 GCA_964506085.1 uncultured Thiothrix sp.
CGTGTTGATAGTCTTCACTTCTGGTTGAATATCTTGCGATGAACCATCTTCAAAGATCAACTTCATCGCTACTTTATCACCCAATTTAAGATCTTGTTTAAGACCAATCATCATCACATGATATCCACCAGGAACTAGTGCCATTGAACCATTTTTGGGGATAGCAATACGCTCGACTTGACCCATTTTCATCATACCGTTTATGTGTTTATGCTCATGTAGCTCAACAGCATCACTTACATTACTCTCAACTCTTATCAAGTCGTGATCCTTTGCAGATGTATTATCAAGTGTCATAAACATGGCCGTGACTTGTTGTCCCGGAGGCATTGCTCTGATGTAAGCATTTTCGACCTGAATAACCTCTGCTGCACTTGTAGCCACCGAGCCAGAATCAGAAGCCGTTTTATCACCACAGGCAACCATTCCGGTAGCCAGTACAAGAGCAAATATACCGAGAAACTTAGCTTTCTTAGTTTTGGTCTTAGCTTTGATCTTCTTATTCATGCTAGAAATCATCTGTACTAGCAAACAAGCCTACTTTTAAATTCTTGGCAGTGTAAATTTCCTTGCCATCTACTTCCATCGTTGCATCTGCCACACCCATGACTAAGCGACGATTAATGACTCGGCTAAGATCAATACGATACGTCACTTTTTTCGCAGTAGGTAGTACTTGTCCGGTAAATTTTACTTCGCCAGATCCCAAGGCACGACCTTTTCCTTTGCCACCAACCCAGCCAAGATAAAAACCGACTAATTGCCACATAGCATCTAAACCTAAACATCCTGGCATGACGGGGTCTGAAGGAAAATGACATTCAAAAAACCAGAGATCAGGGTTGATATCTAATTCAGCGACAATACTGCCTTTTCCATGTGTTCCATCTTCATCATTGATATGCACATTCCGATCCATCATTAGCATATTGCCAACAGGAAGCCTTGCATTACCCTCGCCAAACATTTCTCCGTGGCCACATTGTAGTAATTCTTCTCTCGTAAATGAGCTTTGTTTAGTCATAATATTTTGTACTTATTGGTTAGGGGCGCATTGTACGCTTACTGTTGTGTTACTGATAGGCATAATCAAAGACGATGCCTATAAATATTGTCATTCCAACCCAATTATTATTCAAAAAGGCGGGCAAACCATTCATTGTTTCGGATTTATACAATAGGTATTGTTGGTACATCATAAACACTGAGGCAATTAGCAAAGAGAGATAATAAATACTTCCTAAACTACTCAGCAAACCTATGCCTATAAAAGTAACCAACATTAGCAATTGAAATATGCCAATGATAAGACGGTTATTTTCACCAAAAAATATGGCTGTAGATTTGACCCCTATTTTTAAGTCATCCGGCTTATCGGTCAACGCGTACATGGTGTCATAAGCCACTGTCCACAATACAGTAGCTACGAACATTAACCAACCTGCTAAAGTTGGCAGGTATCCGGTGACAGCGCTATAAGCCATCGGTACTGACCAGGCAAAAGCGACTCCAAGGTGCACTTGAGGCAGGGAGTGAAAACGCTTCATAAAAGGGTAGGAAGCCGCCAATACAATGGCGCCAACGGATAGTAAAATAGTGGTACGGTTTAGCTGTACTACTAATATAAATGCCGCTATACCAAGCACAGCAAATAACATTAAGGCTTCTGTTGAGCTAAGTTTGCCGGATGCTAAAGGGCGGTTCTTAGTACGTTCAACATACGGGTCTATTTTCCGATCGGCAAAGTCATTAACAGCACAACCAGCAGATCGCATCAGCACCACGCCGATGACAAAGATAATTAACACTTTCAGGTCAGGGAAGCCTTGTGCAGCGATCCATAGCGCCCATAATGTAGGCCAGAGCAATAAGTAGATACCGATGGGTCGATCTAATCGCATGAGCTGCGCGTAAAGCTTTAACTTTTCAAGCATGGTTATTATTCTGCGTGACTTGTAACGGCTGAGATTGAGCCAATAGTTGGTGCAAGTTACAAGTCATCTTTTATAATTAAACGCTTGACGGGCCTATCATTGATCAAATGCTCCTCGATAATCTCGTCAATATCTTCTTGATCCACCCATGTATACCAAATCGCCTCAGGGTATACGACCATGACAGGCCCATGCTCACAGCGGTTCAAACACCCTGCTGTGTTGATCCTAACTTTACCGGAACGAACTAATCCTTCTTCTTTGCTGCGTTTTTTGGCATAGTCGCGCATCGCTTTTGATTTATACTGCTCACAGCATTGCGAACCATCATCACGTTGGTTTGTGCAGAAAAAAACGTGGTGTTTATAGTGCGAATTTTCGTTAGATTTTTTGTAGGACTTATCGTAGGACATAGCTGAATTATGACTGACCCCGTAACGATTGACAACATTAGTAATTTTTTTGAATTAAGCCAGTTTAAATACCGTGTATTTGATATGAGCCGTACGGTTCGCGCCATCACGAATGATGAGTTTAAACGCATCGAAAGACAAAAAGTACTCTACCCTACTCCCTTTCAACAACATGCCTGGTTGGGTATTTTGTTTTGGCATCCTGATGATGTGAACGAACCCGCTATCTGGTTTCTAAAATTTCCGCTTGATGAGCTTGGCTTTTTGAAACTGGAAGCCAGAGACAGCTTTATTCAGGAGATGCTTGAACAAGTTAGAGAGCGCATTAAACAGGAGAGTGCCGAAGAGAATGAAGAAAACAAAGGAGCAGGGGAAGAAGAGGAAAAGGTTAAGCTAAACGGCAAAAAAATGTAGCGACGACATCTTCACAAGAAGAAAGCCAGTTTGCCTTTAAACCACAGCAAGACAAAATGGCGATTTTCAACGCCTTAGCTACTCGTGCTTTGGAGCAAAAACCATCTAAGTTTTATACCCACGCACAGGATTATCTGGAAGGTAAGCTGGGTTATGATCAGTGGTCTTTTCTGGGGTTTCAAGGGCTTGCAGATGTGGCTGCCAATCTAAACATTGAAAACAACATGTATAAAATAGCAAATGCTATTCCTGAAATGCCGGAACAACCCTTAAATATGCTAAGCCAATTACTGGAACATACAGAACCTGATGCAGAGCTTAGTACCGCATTATTCGATCGCATGAATACGGAGTTGCAAGCTAATGAACCCAATATACCCTTGATTGCATCGTTAGCGCGAGGTCTATCCTCAAGCCCTCATTCTAGTGAAGAGAGTATTACACGTCTGCTAAACAGCCCGTTACAAACCGACATTGAGATTCTCGCACTCATTGCCAGCAGAGCTTGGACTACACTCAAAGATCCGCTGTTACTTAACACTTATCTGGAAGCTCTTGCTCAACAAGAGCAACAACCTTTTGATGTGATTCTGATGGAGTTATTGCCCATTCCTGATATGCGCGATGTGTTGTTGGCAGGTCTTAGACATCAGGACAGGTCGGATGCACTAACGCAGAGAATTGGCGGATTTATGCAACGCTTTCAACCTAAAAAACGCAGTTGAAACGTAGCGAGAATGACTAGAGTGCTGAAGA
>CAZDMX010000058.1:0-3233 GCA_964506085.1 uncultured Thiothrix sp.
TAATTCTTACAAGCTTATTTTCTGGATCAGCTTGTAGGGTCGAATTTATTCGACCAGTGTTGCTTGATATGCATACGTGTCGAATGAATTCGCCCCTACAACCATCCAAAAACCAAGGTGCTTTGGCTTTCAAAAAGCCGTGTATTTCGACAGCCGAGGTAAAACCTGTGATTATTTGCTTTTATCACCGCACCCTTCGACAAAATCTTGAAACTAACATCCTGAGCTTATTGAAGGGTGTGGAGCATAAAGTTTAGCTGGTTATAAACCCACTACCACTTATTGTTCTACTTAGTTTCATTAAATTGAACGCCGTCGGCTCCGCTTTTTCCTGTAACTTTCAACGTACTTTCTTCAATTCCATGCTTAACAAAGTATGTGCGGATGGCTTTTGCCCGATTAATAGCTAAAGTAGAATTTTCTGCAGAAACTGTAATTTTAATCGTTGTTATATTGTTTGTTTTTTGAAAGTGGGTTACCCAGTTATCAAGTTCTGTGTTGGATTCCGGGAGTATTTCTGCACCGTCTTTCTTAAAGCGTATGTTTATTGGTTTTAAGCGCTTAGGATTTCTGCCTTTTTGCGCTTGATAGACCTTCATGGCAGCGAGCATAGTTTCGTAGTTTAGCGTATTTCTTTTAGGAGCTTTTTTATTATCAACTTGCGCTTCAGGACTAGCAGAGCGTTCGACAGATGCTATATCCAATGAGTTCTTTTTTTCTTGCTCTTGTTCTACAGGGGCATTGTCAGTTTTCTTTTTTGCACTATCTTTTTTCGTTATATTTTCTTCGATAATACTTTCTTTATTCGTAAGTGGGGATGATGAGGTTTCTCCTGTTCTGGATTTTTCTACCTCTTTCTCTAGCGCGGGAGTAGTTGCTTCGGCAGATACCTTTTTTTCATTATCAGAGTTTGCAGGGCTAGTTAATAAAGCTAGATTTTCTGCCTTTTCGGTCAATAATTGATTGTCGATAAAGCGGATTCCACAGATTTTTTCGGTGATAGCTTCTGCCTTTTGTTTTGTATCAGTATTATTTACCGTTCCACTTAAGGTTACATCTCTACCCGATAAGGTGATTTTTGCAGAAATAGATTCATTGCCGAGTTCTTGCTGAATTTGTTTGGCGAGATCATTTTGAATATTAGGGGTAAGGATGAAAATAGCGGTGGTTAATAGCACGATGATTACTAGAAAAAGTATCGCTATCGGGAATAAGTATTGCTTATTGGAAATAGAAGCCATATTTGAAGAAGCTATGTTTAAGAAGCTATATTTGTGCCGTGTTGTATATTATGAATACTGAAGTAGCACAAGAAAGCTCAAAGTATACACGGAAAACTGCCTTGTTATAACATGCGTAACATTTGTTGGGCAGTGTCTTTTTGTTCTGTAGTGCCTTCTTCCAGAACCTCTTCCAGAGATTCTTTCGCTGCATCTATATACCCCATGTCCATATAGGCACGAGCCATATTAATTTTGATCTCTGAATCTTCCACATCATTTTTAGTTGATACTCTAGAGTTACCTTGCTGAGACGATGACTGTTCTTTTATAACAGGATTTAGAAGGCTATCCTGTTTAGGTATTTCGACGATTGTATCAGTAGCGATATCGGTAGGTGAGGTATCAAAAGAACGGGTTTCTGGAATGGTTTGCTGTTGCCTTTTGCGACCCAAAAAGAAATAACCAAGGGCGAATAAGCCGAGAACAAATGCTGAGAGCAGTGCGATTTTATTTGGATTTTCGGAGGGCGGCGTTGTTGCACTGCTATTTTGAGTGCCTACAGCAGTAGCAGAAATTCCTTCCGATGTGGCTTTTCCAAGAGGAGCTTCGTGCACAGTTTTTTTGGCGTTGGATGCTGCAATTTCTGTGAGCTGTTCTGTTTTTGTTTCAGTTGCTGGCTCTGATTGTTCGGGTTCTTTCTTTTGTTCTGTCTCTTCTTTTTGTTCTGACAGTATAGATTGTAAAGAAGAAATTGCATTTTCCGCCGTCTCATCCTCATTGCTTTTCGTTTCCGCTGGTTCTACAGCAGGTTCTTCGGATACTGTCTGATTAGTTGCTGAAGCCTGCTTTTTATCATCACTGTCTTGTTTTAGTTGATCTTCAAGGACACGTATTTGTTCATCTAGTGAGTGTAGGGTTTTGTTTTGTTGAGTACTGATTTTTTCCAATGACTCAACTTGTTTGAATTTATTATCTTGTGTTTGTTGCTGTTTACGAATTTCAATTTTGATTTTCGTCGGTACAGAAGAGGTTGTGGCTGGGGTGGATAAGGTAGCTGTAGATGATGCTGGTTCAGCCGCTTGCGAAGAAGGCTGGCTTGAATCTACAGTTGAAGTTGTGAGCAGTGGTTTATTAACAAAGTTCCCTGTTTTTCCTTTTTTGAAGAACACTAAATGCTCAGCTACCAGAGCAGAAGCTTCGGTCTTCGCTATGCTGGCAATGTCATTTTCATTAGGGAGATTGAGAATGACTGATTGTTTCAGGAAATGAATATTTCCACCTCTAAACGCCTCAGGGTTTGTACGCAAGATGGCTACCATAATCTGATCTTTTGCTAATGTGCTATTAGGGTAGCTTTTATTAACAATCTTAATCAGAAAGTCTTTGGCTTGTACAGGTCCATAGGTTCTATTAGCGAAACTGCTAGAGATAACAAATAGCATTAATAACAATGCGATAAATACTTTTGCTGTTATCTGTCTAAGGACTAGGGCATTAGGGTGGTGATGTGCTTGCATAATCATATCCTGGGGGCAAACTAATGATTAAATCAAAGTAATTTAGTGATATTAGCAGCCGCTCGTTTAACATCAAGAAAGATCAGACCAAGTCGCGCATTTGGCTTGGCAAGAACAGTCAGCACCGATTCATGACCCGCGTGAGTCATTAAGATATAGCCATTGTCACCTTTTATTAGAACCTGTTCGAGAGATCCACGTTCAAGCTCTTCAGCGGTTCTGTCACCCAATGAAAGTAAAGCTGCACTCATTGCAGCTACTCTATCTTCGTCCATAGCAGCAGGCAGTAATGATGCCATAATTAGCCCATCAGTTGATATAATAGCTGACGCTTCGATTTCCGTACTGGAACCATTTAAATCACTCAATATTGAGTTAAGCATTTCTGATCGCATAAAATTCTCCTAAGCATTTTTTGCATTGTAAGGCGTTCCTTACATAGTATTGTTGATAGTGTCGTTGAACCTGATGTAGCTAGCTCTATAAAAATCTT
>CAZDMX010000058.1:3245-9387 GCA_964506085.1 uncultured Thiothrix sp.
TTCAGGGTTTAATATGTTTTATTTAACCTTTCGAAGCCCTTTTTCTATGTCTTTTCTAAGCCTTATTCATCAATGTGCGTCATCAAAAAATACGATTATCATAGCGAATAGACAGCGCCCAGATTAATTGTCTAAAAGCCGGTTGATTAAATTGAGGCATACCTTCGGCAATTAGTGTGAATATTTCGTCACCAATGAATAAAGGCCAAAAACCAATTTCAGAGCTTCCTGTCCCATCAATAAGCCCCCATCCTCTTTGTTTGAGGCGCAGGTTTCCGCTTAATAAAGGTTTATGACGGTCATAGGTCTTTATTAATTCGGTACTCATCGCTGCTAATTCCTCTGCTGCTTCGTGGGTGAATCCGGCAGTGCCAAGGTACAGCCCCTGAGATTCTGCAATGACCACTTTTGTGCTATCAGCAATGGGGCGTAACAAATCTGGAAGAATATCTTCCAGACTTTCTTGAGGAGCTCCCTCAATAGTTTCTGTGCCGTAAACAAGCCCGGCATTTTGTAACCAGTGAATAAATTCTAATGAACTACTCTCATCCAGGCCACTATATTCACTGGCTATTTGTGTATTTATTTGTATGGTTTCCGGGTTTTGTAGCAAACGCTTTAGGAAGTTTCTTCCTGCTTCGTCAGTACTATCCTGTACAGCATAATAGCTACCAGCAGGTGTTATACCTAAATAAAGGTTATCCTGTAATATGTATTCACTCATGCGGTGACCCCCGGATCAAGTGATAATAAAAGTCCCTGTAATAAAAGCGAAATATCGTCACGAGAACGGGCATCTACTTCAAATATTGGGGCTTCAAAGTCTAGCTCCGCTAACCATTCTCGGTATTGAGAAATAGAGGGTGTTCTTTGTCTATCAGTTTGAGTAATACCTATGACCATTTGATTCTCATTAATAAAGTCTTTAAAAGAGTTGGTGTAAAACTTCATGTCTCGGAATGGATCTTTGCGTGTATTGTCTAATAGTAAAACCAGACCAATTCCACCTTTAGTCAGAATGCTCCACATAAAGTCAAAACGTTCTTGTCCGGGAGTGCCGTAAAGATGTACCTTCTCATCATTCCCCAATTTAATAACACCGTAGTCCATTGCAACGGTAGTATTTCTTTTTCGTTGTTGTGTCATATCAGTAGCATTCTGATTAGTAGACACTATTTCAATATCACTGATTGAGTTGATTGCAGTGGTTTTGCCTGATCCAACAGGGCCAGTGAAGATGATTTTTCGGTTAATATGACTCATTAGCTGGGTGACTCGCTTTGGGTAAGGCGATCAAATAGTCTGGCTATAAAACCACTCTTTTTCTTTGGTTTAACTTTGGACTGTTGTTGTATTTTTGAAAGGTCGGTTTCAAAGAGAGAAAGTCCGATCGTTCCATTGTAAAAAGCAATGATATATCGTAAAGGAATATCCATTTCTTTAGCTATTTCGGTGATTTTGTAAGGTCGTTTTTGCCATCTAGCCGCAATTTTCATGGCAAAAGGAAAGTTCTCAATACGAGTGAAATTAGGCCAGTGTTTAAGGAGATACGAATCTTCACAATTGAGAGAAGAGGGTACACGACCCTGAGATGTTAATAAACAACTTGTCCAGATAAAATATTCCAGATCGTAGGTAAAGTTGGCATCAGAGTGAATTCGCTCTCGTATATCTGCGGATTCGGGACTTGTAAGTATGTGTAGATTAACTTGTCCGGGTTTTACTTTGGTAGAACAAAGCTTTATATAATCATCGGAATCAGGAGCTAATGGGCTGAAGACCAGAAATTCATCATGACAAATATAAAATTGGTAAGGTTCATATTTAACTTGTACAACCTGTCGGGTTTGCTTTGCTAAACGTAAACCAGCAATGAGTGTGCCATGAAAATAGTTTTCACTGTTGTAAACATATGCTTCATTGTTCTTGAGATCATTCGAAGAGATATTATCTAGCTCACCACACAGTAAATTCCAACGCTTTTGTGCTTGTTCGGCTCGGACAATACTTGCCTTTTTTAAAGCTTTTCTCTCTGCTTCAGAGATTTCTGGTGTTCGCGCTTCTTCTACTTCGGCAAGTGTTTGTGGTTTGTTTGTTTCTTCCTGATCCTGTTGCTCAACGGCTTGCTGTTTAATTTCTATTTCTAGCCTAGGTTTGACTGGCTTGGTACGTGTATTCGATATGACGGTTGAAGTGGATTTTGTTTCAGCTTTAATGGCTACTGAAGTGTCCCCATCATGATCCTCATCGCTGGTTTCAAATAAAGATGAATTTTTCTCTGATGGTTGAAAAACCGGGGTGCGTGTGTGTATAGCAGGTGTGTTGGGTGCGATTGTTTTTCTAAAAGGTGATTGTGCTGAGGCTATTTTGGGTAAAGGTGGTGGTGTGTGAGCAACTGGCTGAGACGTTTGAGGTGAGACGGTTGATGTCGCTTCAGTAGAGTTAGTTGCTTTGACGGATGTTCTTTCATTGGCTACATTCTCTGCCTTTCTTTCCGATATTGCTTTAGCTGCTGAGATAAGTGCTTGTGCTGTAATTGGTTTTGCTACCCATTCCACGTGTTCATTTTGAGGGTCTTCTATGGATAGGACGATACATGGCTTTGCTAAAATAGCATGCTCTGTTTCCCAATGCTCTCTGGAACCTGGGTAGTCAAAATCAGTCATGTAGATTTCTGCATCGGCAGGGGTGGGAACGAGACTAAAAGATTTCCCTCCGGTGCTTCCTATAAAAAACTCAAGAATTGCCTGACTATGCGGACTGATGTCCGAAAGGTAGACTTTGAGTGGATGTTGTTTATTTTCAATGCCCATATCTTTTATTATTGTTACCAGGATTTCGCTTCTTCTCGGCACTGCTTCCATTCACTGGAAAGCTCTGCGTCAAGTTTTTGTAGCTTACTTGTCATTGTTTCAAAGTGGTTGAGGTGTCGAGTTGACTGATATAAATAAAGTAGCTCTTCTTCTATGTCAGTAGAGGTTGGATTCGTAAGCAGTTCATTTTCTAGTAGCTGACGGGCTTCATCAATTTGTCCATATTCAATGTAAGCACGTGCTTCTTCAAGGGTATCAGCAAACCCTGCTACTTCATGGCTTCCATTGAATACGACAATGGGCTTCCCGTCACAAACACCATTTGCCAGCATAGAGCCTTTTTGCCAGCATTGATTTTCGTTGGCAGCATCAAATGTATCTAAAAACTGCTGATAGTTCTCTGCAGATAGATCTGGTTTTGCTTGTTCCAGCAGACTCGTGAAGAAAGGCCTGCCTTTACCGGATAGCGCAATGGATAGGTCTTGTAACGCTCCAGGTAAATGTTCAACGAGCTTATCTTCAATAGCCAGTAAAATTCTTTGTGCGTGTACCCGTAAGTCATGTGGATATCGAGAAATGTAACGAGATAGTAATCGCCATGCTGTTATAGGCTCATAGTCTCCAGAAAAACGCAGGCGTGTTTCCTGAGGGAGCATTAAGTCGATATTAAAGTTAGCAGTTTCACCGTTTTCAATTGTTTTTTGCATACGTACTATTATGTCAGCCAAGCCTGTAAAGAAGTTTTGTTGATTTTTTGTTCTGGCGAAGATAATACAGAATAGCAGACAAACTGTCCAAAAAGTGGTATCAATGGTATTTTATACCTTTAAGCAATACATTAGAGAGCGATATCAATACTTATTGTAAGTTTGTACGAGGTGTTTCTAGGAGGCTGTACGAAAATAGGAAGCGTAGCGAAATTCATCCTTATATGTGATTTTTTTTGATCAAATAAGGCGAATAGTCGTTGCTATTTAAGGAAGATACATTAAGGGCATCTCTATTAATTGCCTTTTCGCCCGATTCCTGCGTTGGATCATTTTTTGCGATCCTCATGTACCCTTGTACACTGCGGTTCTCAAAAATGATCCGCCTTGGACTCGAACGAAAATTCTAATTAATAGTGCTACCCTTAAGGGCTTTAGATGATTTATTTAGTATTACATATGGCCTTATACCTGATACTCGCAGCATTAGCGGGTGTGGGTATAGGTTGGTGGTTTAATCAAATACGCAACAATTCCCATGTAATTGAGGAATTAGATGAAGAGGATTTATTTGCAATCAAGCATCGTCTTGATAAATGTTTTGATGATAACGCTAAGTTACGTAGGGATTTAAAGTCCAGTAACCACCATTCACAAAAAATTGCTAAAGGCAATGGTTCAAATACAAGCTCTCGTGAAAATCTGAAAGAGAAACTCCAGGTGCTGATGGATGATTTGCAGCTACGGGACGATACTATTTTAGTGTTAGAAAGAGAATTAGAAATAACCCGGAATAGCAGCTCCTGATATCAACGTATCGGGTCAATAACACCCATATAACCTTTACTAATATAAACCTGAAAATCTAGTAATATGAAAAAGAATAAAGATCAAGTACCCAATATGGATGTGTCCGATTTAATGCAAGATGTGGAGTTGCTGGGAGATCTGTTCTTTTCCAAAGAGCTACATATCAAAGGCAGGGTGAATGGCAATGTAGTGTCGTCTATGGACACTGAGGGAAAACTGGTTTTACATAAAGACTGCGTTGTAAATGGAGAGGTACGCGCACCTTATGTTATCGTCGCGGGGCAAGTAACGGGCAATCTTTTTGCTTTTAAACGGCTTTCTTTAGCCAACGGTTCTGTGATTCATGGTGATGTGCATTATAGTGAGCTTGAAATGCAACAAGGGGCGACAGTAAATGGTATGTTAATAGCAATGGGTAAGGCTCCCGATACTCCATCGTCTTAGCTTGGTTTAGAGTACCGAGAGTTACTACATAATCAAAGTTTGGGTACAGCAGCTCGCGCAGCCTTTGAGCCTACCGCGTGACCAATTCGCTTACCAATATTTCCACCCACAACGCCGCCGACAGTCCCGCCAACAACGCCTCCTGCTGCACCCGCCACAGCGCCCGCAGCTCTCACCGGAAGTTTAGCAACAGAAACGGCACTGCTGACCACTTGTTGTTGTGAACACGCCTGAATGCTTGCTAGTAAGAGAAGGGAAGATGTAATACAAATAATACGGCTTATTTTTTTCATGATTGTTTTCTGCTTGATTTTTAATGTTATTTTAATAGATTGAGAATCGAGAATGGAATATAGCATAGCTTCTATCATTTCTGTTTAAAAAAAGATCATCAGCCAAGTTTATAAAATGAGTACTATTTTAAAGAGAGTTGTGAGTCGTTGATGAGTTTTCCCTGGCTCTTCTGCGATGCTGGCTACTGGTTTCTGACTTCTGATTGCTGCACTTCTGAATTCTAAAGGGTTGAAGTGGCGAGGTGTTGCAGTTGAAAATGAAGATAGAACGGAGTGCGATTTTTTAAAAGGATTTAAAACAGCAAAAGATGGCTAGAAGCTTTGACAATTTGTATCCAGAGATTGGTAGTTTTGAGAATCTTTATAAAGCGTGGCGTAAAGCGGCAAAAGGCAAACGCGGTTGCCCTGCTGCGGCTAGTTTTGAGCTTAATCTAGCGGATGAGTTGATTCAGTTGCAGCAAGAACTAATCACACAAACTTGGCAACCGGGTGAGTATGACGTGGTCTAATAAATTGATACAACCCAGTTAAGAACATTATACTTAACTGAGGAGTAAAAAATGAGCACACGAAAGAAGTTTTCAAAAGAGTTTAAAGAAGATGCAGTAAGCCTTGTCACAGAGCAAGGATATAGCCGAAAAGAAGCAGCCAATAGTCTTGATATATCACCGCAACTTTTAGGTCGTTGGGTAAGAGAGCATCAAGCAGATGATGGTTATGCTTTTCGGGGTAATGGCAAATTAACGCCAGATCGAGAGGAAAACAGACAACTTAAAGCTAAAGTAAAACGGCTTGAAATGGAAAAAGTAGCGATATACATATCCATATTAAAGCCGCAAGAAGCATCACCTAAGATGCCGTTGATGGGTTGCATGTAGCTATCACCACACGCTAGTTTTCCAAAGAAGTCAGAGAGAATAGAGGAAGATCGATTGACCAATACCGTGATCAACGCAGCGATTATCAATAGAATCCCTATACTTCGTTTATTCATTACATCATTCCTTTTCCTTTAATTAGGGGGAAATAATGACAGGAATGAGTACCCGTGTCCGTCAGGCTTTGTAGAGGAAAT
>CAZDMX010000059.1:0-9278 GCA_964506085.1 uncultured Thiothrix sp.
ATCATGGTTCTCTGTATAAGCTGTGTGCGAATACCAAGGATCAATCAGCTTTCCTGCCATTAAATAATAAATATGCCGGCGAGTTTTTATCCTTGTTGAGAAACAGGGCTGTTCAATACAGCTAATTTTTCACTACCAACGATGTGTTTTTGACTTGGAAGTGGGACTTTAGTCCCGCCAATGGTGCTACGAAGAAGCATTGGCGAGACTGAAGTCTCACTTCCAGTTAGTATTGAACAGGGCTGTTCAATTGGTAGAACCCGACTCACAACTCTTGATACACTACTGTATTTATGAATGAAGCACTTTCATGGTAACCACCAAATCCAGTCAGGATGGCATCATTATTACCTTGTCACCCAACAGATCAGCCACTATGCGCCAAACACGCGGGGTTATTTTCCTCATTAGTACTTTTGTATTAATCATCGCCGTTGGCTGGGCTTGGGTGGGCGTCTATTATATCTTGCCATTTGCAGGTTTGGAAGTCGCCTTACTCGCCTACTTCATGCAGAAGGTATGTTATTCCACTTATGAGAAAGAAGTCATTACCATAAAACAAGAACAGGTAATCATCCACTCTGGTTTACATTCGATCGAGCATACTATGTTGATGAAGCGTTCAGACACACAGGTTGTAGTAAGTGAGCCTGATAACCCTAGCGAACCTATAGAACTGAACCTGACAGATTCAACATCAAGATACGAGATTGGTACTTTTTTAAATCAAGGTGATAAAATTGCAACACGTAAGGCATTAAAGCAAGCGGGTCTAACAGAATTTAACAACAAGTGGTGGCTTACGTCATCTGATCAACATTAATTTCTTGAAAATAATGGATATCTATAATAATTAGGGTTTCATTTGAGTTTTGCTATGCCCTTTTGGGTGCAGTCAAGAGATGCCCTAAAGAACCCACTGATAAGTTTTATTAATAATTACTCATTGACTATAGGCATGATCAATATATAATCAACTTGAATCAAATCAATAATTAAAGGGGTAATAGGTTTGAAATATCATCTACAAGCATGGTTTTTAGTAACTGCTATCGTTTCGTCCATTTTTGGCCTTCTATATGTATTTATCCATTTATAAATCCTCTAGCTAGATTCTCTTGAACAACAACAATTAGGTCTCTAAGTAGGTGAGTATAGTGAGCTATGTGACCGTAGCAACAACCAGAAGATCGAGAAACAGGCAAGAAAATGCTGAAATAATTATGGTCACCTACTTATATACTCAAGTACTTCGCTACCAAACAATTGAGTCACCAGGTGTGCTGGAAGCATGTACTGCGGAAACACTCTTGAAGTATTAGACAAGTGGATAATATGCAAAACAAGTCCACCAGGATCATCTGCATATTGTAACTCGTAGCCTTGCTCAAAACAGTCCAGCATAAACTGATTGTCTTCACCAAAATTTATCGCCTTGTATTGTACTTTTTCATAGAGTGCTTTTTTATAAATATACGAAAAACCAAAGCCTGTTAACGAAGATGCCTTCTCACTTAAATATACAGGTTGAACAGGTCTGGATGGTGCAACTAAATAACAATCCTCGGTATCGTTATCTGTATCCCAATACCCTAAGAACTTATTTTCTACCTGATAGATAAACCAGCCGGATAGTTTCGCCAAATCGTATTTATCACCCAACAGATTGATCATAAAATCAATATATTGAGGTGAATAATAATCATCGTCATCAAAATGAACTATCACCTCACCTTCAGCTTTCTCAATGAGAAAGTTTCTTTTTTCGCCAATAGTTAGACGTTGTTCAGAATAAAAATATTTTACATTCTCCTGTCCTTTCTCATCGAAATACGAAGAGCGCTCCGCGCTGTCATCATAAATAAGCAACTCTCTATCATCATAGGTTTGATGCTGAAAACATTGATAAAGACGTGAATAGTATTCAGTTCTGTTATAAGTGGGCACGATAACGCTAACTTTCATTATTACCTCTAAAATATCTATACATATTGATTGAAAAGTATTGCTTGAAAATTTTTATAGTTTTTAACTCTGATCCTCGTGCTAATTGATACTTTTAATTGATCAATGTGGCAATAATAAGCCGACAACCTGTAGCTAACTTTCATCTTTAAGGTTCTACCTTTTATGCACAAAAAACACCGTTCTACTCGGTTAACTGAGATTATTTATAAAGAAGCTCGACCTAATAAATAGCAGGACTGTTTAATGCTATAAAACTAGTTGTTAAATAGAAAAAATTCCTTCCTCCTTCGATTAGGCTCAGGCCACCGCCTAGCTTGGGGAGGGTGTCGCCAAAGTCGTAATTGGTAGGTTGTGGGTGACGTAGGAACCCCCAACAAAGCGGGTCACGTTGGGGTTCCTACGTCACCCGCAACCTACATAATCTACTTTTGCGACCCTCTCCAAAGGGGAGAGGGAGTTTTAGTTTCATAGCATTGAACAGCCCTGTAATAAATTGTGCGAGAGACTTACGGATGCCCTTACAAAATCCCCAAGATGATAAAGATAAGAACACTGAGCAGGACATAAAGATGAACATTAAAAAACGGCCTACCATATGCCTCAATATGATTGTAAAGGATGAAGAACACATCGTTACGCGTTGTCTTGAGAGTATTAAAGACGTAATAGATTATTGGGTGATCTCGGATACAGGCTCATCTGACAACACCATAAAAATTATTCAGGACTTTTTTTCCAAACATAATATCCCCGGTGAATTGCACGAACACGAATGGAAGAACTTTTCCCACAATCGCAATCTGGCTCTTGATCTGGCAAGAAACAAATCTGACTATATTTTCATGATGGATGCTGACGATGAACTGATTCATGATGAAGATCTCAGATTCAGGAATCTAATGGAAGGTAGTTATTTCATTAACTGCAAACTCAAAGGTATTACCTATGCACGCAGGCATTTGATCCGCTCAAATATGCCTTGGAAATGGATTGGAGTTATTCATGAATATTTAGAGTGTGAGGTTCCCTACTCAACGCCTGTTTATCCTCAGGGGCATATTATCGCCAGCACAGAAGGAGCCAGAGGACAAAACCCAGACCGTTTCAAGGTTGATATCGAAATACTCAAAGCAGGTCTAATCGATGAACCGGATAACACCCGCTATCAATTTTATCTGGCACAAAGTTATCGTGATGATGGCGATATCGAGCAAGCATTGAATGAATACCAAAAGCGTGTAGATATGGGCGGTTGGCAAGAAGAAGCCTACTATGCCCTTTATGAAATAGGTAAATGCCAGATCAAACTTGATATCAAGCGATCCATTGCATTGGAGTCATTACTAAAAGCCTACTACTTTCGTCCTTCTCGATTAGAAGCTTTATACGATGCTGTCTCACTGTGTCGATCAGCAGGTCAATATCACTTAGGTTATCAACTAGGAAAAGAGGCCGTAAACACACCCATGACATCCGATGTGTTGTTTGTATCTACCAGCATTTACGAATGGGAGTTTAAAGATGAAGTTTCAGTTTGTGCGTCATGGATTGGACGTAAGGATGAGTGCAGACAGATGATCAACGAAATGTTGAAACTAGACACACTTCCTGAAAATGCCAGAAACAGACTTAAAAACAACCTTAACTACTGTTAATGCTTGTACCGATTAGTCCGGCTCTAGTACAAACTGAAAGCAACATGGCTTGAGACGTGCCTTACTTTCCTCCATACTTGCCTATCTTCACTGACATCGTATTCCAATTCTAAGTAAACACACTAAATGACTCTCGCTCTTAGCATTAAAGACCTGCATAAAAAATACGACAATGATGTGTATGCGTTAAAAGGAATTGATCTCGATATAAAACAGGGGGATTTTTTTGCACTATTAGGTGCGAACGGTGCGGGCAAGTCCACCACCATCAATATTATTTGTTCACTAGCCAACAAAACAGCAGGTTCCATTTCCATCTTTGGATGTGATCTGGATACCAACCGTGAAGCCGCAAAAGAGCATATTGGACTTGTACCCCAAGAGTTTAACTTTAATATTTTTGAGCCGGTACGCGAGATCATTGTGAATCAGGGTGGCTATTACGGCATCCCTCGTAAAATCTGCATTGATCGAGCTAATAAGTTATTACGCACTCTGGATTTGTGGGACAAACGTCATGAACAAGCTAGAAACTTATCAGGTGGCATGAAACGCCGCTTGATGATTGCGCGATCGATGATCCACAAACCTAGGTTATTGATTTTAGATGAGCCTACAGCCGGAGTGGATATCAACATTCGTCGCTCTATGTGGAAATACCTGCAAGAAATCAATGCAGCGGGAACCACTATCATCCTGACAACTCACTATCTTGAGGAAGCCGAAAGTCTGTGTAGAAACATCGCCATTATTAACAAAGGCGAAATTATTGAAAACACCAGCATGAAAGAACTGCTGAATCGTTTAGACACTGAAACTTTTATACTAGATGCTCGTGAACCCATCAGCGCATTCCCTGAGTGTGATGATTTCGATATACATCAACGGGACGACACCACATTAGAAGTAACTATCAACAAATCTCGCTCACTAAATGTCATGTTTGAATATTTCACCAAAAACAACATTCGCATCATGAGTATGCGTAATCGCAGCAACCGTTTAGAACAGTTGTTCGTTGAATTACTGGAGAAAGACAACGCATGACATATAGTGAAATAAGCACTGCATTCTCGACGATTGTCATTAAAGAGATCAAGCGATTCAGCCGTATCTGGATACAGACATTACTGCCCCCAGCCATTACTACTATTCTTTATTTTGTCATTTTCGGCAACTTAATTGGTAAAGCCATCGGCGATATGGAAGGCTATGACTACAGCGAGTTTATAGCGCCAGGACTGATTATGATGGCGATTATCAATAACTCCTACGCCAACGTAGTCTCTTCATTTTTTGGTGCCAAATTTCATGGCAATATTCAGGAAATGATTATCTCACCACTGCCTAACAATGTGGTGTTGCTCGGGTTTTTAAGTGGCGGTCTGGCAAGAGGTTTATTAGTCGGCATACTGGTAACTTTAGTTTCCATGTTCTTTACCAATCTGCATATTTACAATATATGGATTGTATTGAGCGTCGTTATTCTCACCTCGTTTTTACTCGCACTAGCGGGATTTATTAATGCCTTTTATGCCAAGACCTTTGATGGCATGAATATTGTACCGATCTTTATCCTTGGCCCTCTTACCTACCTTGGCGGTGTGTTTTATTCGATCAGCATGCTGCCAGAATTTTGGCAAAAAGTATCACAGCTCAACCCTATTCTCTACATGGTCAATGGCTTTCGTTATGGCTTTTTAGGCATTGCAGATACCAGTATCAGCATTACCTTTATCCTGCTGATAGTTATGAATATTTGTTTGTATCTCTATGCCTATTCTCTATTAGAAAAAGGTAAAGGTATTCTTGATTGAATAGCGATCAGATTAGCCAGAAAAATCCATGGTTTCAGTACCCTGTTTATTGCTGGAATAAGAAAACCGTTACCATCATTGGTGCAGGCATCGCGGGCAGTCAAATTGCCTGGCATTTAGCAAAACGAGACTGGCAAGTAACTGTCATCGAACGCCATCTAAAGCCTGCTCAAGAAGCCTCTGGCAATCTTGCTGGTATTATTTCCCCAAAAATTACCGCTAAACCTAGTCTGGGTGAAGACTTTTATTTGCAATGCTTTCAATACACACTGAATCAACTTAATGGCTTAAACCTAAAAAACGCAGTTGAAACTACTGCGAATGTCTATAGCACTGAATCTAAAGGTTTTCTGGAAAATGTTGACTTCACCCGTAGAATGACTACGAATAAAGCCAAAATTTTCCAGAAATTCCCTTATCTTCAGCACTCTAGTCATTCTCGCTACGTTTCAACTGAGTTTTCTAGGTTAAAAAACACGTTTACTAAAACACCAAACTGGAATCCCGTTGGCGTACTGCAATTAGCCTATAATGAAAGGGATCAAGCACGCTGGGAGCAGCTTAAGGAAAGAGGGTTTTGCGCACATACATTGCAATGCTTAGACTCTCACGCGGCAAGTCAGCTAGCCAATGTAGCCATCAACTATCCCGCTGTGTATTTTCCCAAAGCGGGCTGGGTAGAACCAAAAAGTTTTTGCCAAAGTTTACTGAATCATAAAAATATTACATTGATTACACATACCGAAGCAATGGATATCCAGCTTGGCTCTAATAAACAACAGTGGGAAGTGAGCGATGCTACAGGGGATAAAATTTCTGTGTCAGAAGCACTCATTATCTGTAGCGGAAAAGATCTAAATTTCACACCGATTAAAGACCTACCCAGTGTGGCAATTGCGGGTCAAACATCCTTGGCAACTTGTAATCAAAACGAACCTCTACTAAAAACCGTGCTTGATCACGAGGGCTATATAACACCTGCTATTAATCAAAAACATCAGCTTTTATTCGGTGCTACCTATGATCTTGATAGCCAAGATGATTCACTTACGGAAGAAGCCAATCAACAAAACCTCGATAAACTACGCAAACATTTACCTGAACTTGCGGATTCCCTTAGCTCTATTAGCTTCCCTAAAAGCGGCCATGCTGCCATTCGCAAGGTCACACCTGATCGTCTGCCTTATCTGGGAGCCGTGCCTGATATATCAGCTTATCAGGAAGATTATGCAGATCTGCATCATGGCAAACACTGGAAGCACTATCCTAAAGCCAGTTATTACCCCAAGTTATTTATCTCTGCCGCCTATGGTTCGCGTGGTCTAACAACTTCAGCTTTGTGTGCTGAAATACTAGCTTGCATCATGAATAATGAAACTATTCCGGTAAAGAAGAGTTTACTTGATGCCTTGCATCCAGCGCGATTTTGCATACGAGAACTAAAAAGAAAGTAGCTAACTTAATTATCTATAGGGCATCTCTATAGAAGTCCTATTCAGAATACCCTATTCTCGCAATTGCTCTCGAATATCTCTCGGCATCCCCCAGGAATATTTCAGTAATAACGTCTCATAAAGTTCATCCCAAAGTTCCACTTTTTCGGCAGTCGACGCTTCCACAAGTTTTTTTTCAAATTCTGTAAGATAGCGTTGAATTCCAGCTACATTGTGATAACCCGGCCACAGCTTCTCCGCTTCAGAGAAAGCCTCCACTGCCTCACTCAATTTACGATCAACAATATACTTAAATCCTTCGGCCTCTAGCGCCTTGGCACCTTCCTTATCAATGGTTTCATTAAATAATGGAATTTGCTGAATACTTCGGTGTTGAACAATGCCCGATTCAAGCCTGCTGGTATCCTTACGCAGCATACTTACGCTTTCAGATAAGTTACTATCAAGTGCCTCCAGTTTATCCGCAATCTTGCGAGAGATTACTGCAACATTTTCACTAGAACCCCTCTGTTGCTCTTGTTCTAATTCAGCCGTTAGTTTTTTCACATCCTGAATTTCTATAGTCGCCTGCTTTTCTATATCCTCTATTCGTTCACCAATTTCTAACAAGCCACCAATTTTTATCTTACGAGTATCAAGAATGTTTTCCATCTGGCTTTTGAAGATAACAATCGCAAAAAGAATGACTAACGGCCAGATAAATACCTTTACATAATCTAGTACTATCTCTGCTGCTGCTCTATTATCTGTTTTATTGTTTTCTTTTTCGTTTTCCATGAAGCCACCTCTGCATCTCACGTTAGAACCCGTTTTTGGTTACTTTTTTATCTTCTTTTTTATCTAAGCTTAGTACAAGATGTTAGGAACAAGGTTTTAATAATTTAAACCCTCATTCCTTAGATAGATTGGCATATACTCCTCACGATCAAGAAAAAGTAGCACTCCTACGCTATACTAAACAATAAAGCCCAAATTATAAAAGGCTTACCTAAGGACTCAAGATTAAATAACTTACGAAACTTAATTTGCTTTTTTGAACCAGATTGAATGATCTCAAATCGTTGCGTAGCGCAACTATGCGCCTCTTGAGATCATCCAATCTGGCACAAAAACTCTGTATTAAGTTCCGCATCTTATTTAATCCTGAGTCCTAAGTTACTTAAGAGAGGGCTTTATGAAGCATGTAATATTTTTTAGTATCACCCTATTGAGTACTTTGACACTCAGTAGTTGTTCAATCGACAAAGGTTTTGTTGCTCGCGATTGGTCTGAAAACCTTCGCGAACTCAATATTCAGCCTATCTTTCCACCTCGTGAAGATGTACAGGTTGGCGATGTTTATCTACTCCCATATGCGGAGGGGAAAACGACTGAAGCGAAGAAAAACTTCACTCCCATCGGCACATGGATTAACTCTATCAATCTAATAGAGGAGCTAAAATCCCACTACAAACAACGTCCTGACTTTCCTAAAACAACCAATAAAAAAGACACGAAATCCACCATGGAACAACAACCCACATCAAAGGGTAATCTCTTTGCCAGCGGGGATGTGAATCGACTAAGAATGGTTCTATTACCTACATTCTTTAAAGCCGAGATTAGCGCTTTTGATGCCACAGCATTGATACCCTCTAGTCAGCTAGGCAACCTTGGTGTCAGTGCCGAAAATATTAAAAAGGCATTTGTCACTATTTCTTCTGCTTCATCCTACGGCATCCCCATAGCAAAGGTAAAAAATAAGCTTTTTGAAGATGGCAAATTCTGTATTAACAAAGCAGCAGGAATGGATTTTGATACGTTAAAGTTTACTGTTGATAAGATAGGTAATAATAAAAAACAAGCTCGAAAGGCGCTACTGATCATTGCTACAGAAGTCTTCTACGCGCGGACTTTAAAAGTACAGCTGTCCATTGATAAAAGCATAGGTGCAAGTAATCAGAATAATGTGAGTAACGGGAACAGCACAGCAGGTACTCAGGAAATAGCCAACAAGCCTAATACAGCAGAAGCTAAACTAGCAGAACGCAAACTCAACACACTGGTTACACCTGGAGTGAGTGTCAGCGTGGGTTCATCCGCTCATGGTTCAGTGAGTATCGACCGAACCTTTGAACGCCCAATCGCTATTGGTTTTCGCGGAATACGGCAGATAATCTCTCTTGACGAAGCTGCTACTGGCAATGTGAAAACTGATTGTCAAATAGCGGTAACGTCATCGGTAAACTCAAATGACTCACCCGCTCCAATGGCTGTGCCACCCCCAAGGTAAATATCTTAAAGTGATTTGATGTAAAGAAGTACCAACCGCAGGAGGTCTTACTTATACTTTTACCTGATTACCCACATGTCTAAGCCTATTTTTAAATAACTTAATAGAACAA
>CAZDMX010000060.1:0-7556 GCA_964506085.1 uncultured Thiothrix sp.
CCTATAAATGCACCCTAAATACACACAGGAAGTGACTAAATACATTTTGATAATTGCACTGCTTAACTTGACCACAATTATCAGAGGCATATAAGCAATGCGATGCGTTCCGATGTAAAAGTTTGAACCCGAAGCTTTACCTGTTGTTTGCGTAAGTTGCACCACAGATCCTAACTGGCAAGAAGTAGTTGCAGTGGGTGGCCTCCATGAAACAGTAGCCTGGTTTTTGCCAATGGGCGCAAACTCGGACTTACTGCGCGGGCAAGCTAATGTTAATTTTGTAATACCACAGCTTTGTTCTAAGCTGGTTACACTTTCGCATCCAGTGGCATTGCCATTTACTATTTTAGTAGCTTCTGCTCTCTTCAAAACGCCACAGACACTCTGTACATGACAGCTTGAGAGCCTTGAATTATCTTGAATGGTTAGATCTTTTCGTGTTGTTGATTTAATAGTAAATGAGTCAATATTTCCAATTCCATTCAGATTTGTTAGTGCGTTGTTATTCTTGATGGATAAATGCCCAGAAATGGCAGTTAGATTTCTCAAACCATTCAGATCTCTCAGCACCTGATTATGTTCCACTTGAAGTGAACCATTGATAGCAGTGATATTAATTAGAGGGCTTATATTAACCAGTTTAGGATTACCTGAGATGTTGATACCACTGCCTACCGAACTCATATTATTTAACCCAGTCAAACTTGACAGGTTTGCATTGGAGAGTATTAGTAACGAGCCACCTACTGTGGAAATATTATCCAGCCCAGATAAGTTCAGTAGATTACGATTAGTGATCCACAAACTACCACGTACTTTAGTAACCTGAGATAAACCATCAAGATTGCTAATAGAGCCATCTAAGACTCTTAAATCTCCATTTATCTCAGTACAACCACTTGTTGCAAAGCTATCAATTTGTGACTGATGTGAAAACAAGACTCCAGTGGGATAACATGATTTTGCTTCACTGACTTGAGCAAAAGATAAAAACAGCAAAATGATCATGCTGAATGTTTTTTGTGATATTAAGTTGGCTGCTGATGCTTCGGGTTCAACTTTTCTTGAACCTGTAAAAGTAAAAATACCTTTAATGATATTCATTTTCTTCCCCTTCTTATTAGTGACACTTAGGACACAGCTATGTATATTAAGTCGGGGAATACCGCCTGAAATGGCTATCAGGAGAGTACCCCCCAGAAAATCACATTTAGCTGGTGATTGCTTTTATTTAGTGATTCATCACAATATATTTAGTAGAAGAAGGGATAACAAGAATTATAAACAAAGTTTAGGTATACAAGACTTTTAGTAGCAATATTCGCTACTTCCTGCGTTTTTCACTGAACAAAGCTTCGTATTCCCAGTCGCGGATAGAAATAATAACGGTCGAACCGTGGCGTAGATCGAGGTTTAAATGATCATCGCTATTATTTTGACAATCAAAGTCAGCAGCCAGTTGAGCCATCTTACGTTGGAACAAATGATTGGATGCTTCACTGAGCATGCCATTGAGGACAATTAATTTTTCAGATTGACGGCTGAAACTAGCACTGAAGTATTCTTGATCAACCTTTTGCCGAAACACCTGCATGATCGGACCATTCTCACGCCACTTAAAATTACGTGAAGTCAGTAGTTTGATACGGTTTTTCGGGAGTAACTCTACAATTCCTAGACGATCAAGGTGTGCGAAATAGCGGATGCATTGAGCTTCCGTGAAATTATATCGGCTTATAATCTGTTTCAGGCTCCAGCGATTGAGTACTAAGACGGTAACCATCAATAGATCGAGGCTATTTGCAATGCTTTTTTCCTGACGATGTGTTAACTCGCTAATAGTATGCTGTCTAGCACACATCTCTTGAACCACATCCGCAATTTCCATATCCAATAGACTGCAAATATCATCTAACCTTTGTATTGACATGTTCTTTTCAGAAAATAGCCGCTTGACACTTGCTTGTGATAATTGCAGATGATCAGCAACATCGGCGTATGTTTTACCTTCTTTTTTCAGGAGACTTTTAACCGTTTCTATTAATTGGATTGTTTGTGGCACAATAAATTATACATCGTATTATCAAATAGATAGTATAGAAGCCATATGGAATTTTGCACATTTAGGTTTTTGATGATTACTATAAGTTCTACATGGTTCCTTTCTCTACCGTCATCATTCGCCAGTTCTAAAGTAACGCTATCGGATAAGTCCTTTTCAGTGGGCACGGTTTTTTCAAACATAGAGAGATCATTATTTTGATGTTGTTCAGTGGGTAGATCATTTGATAAAGTGTCCTAAAAACGAAGAAGTAAATAATCAACAGACCGTTAAATGAAAACATGACACTACTGAAATCAACTTATTCTACCTCTCTCATTCTTGGTGGCGCTCGCTCTGGCAAGAGTCATTATGCTGAAAAGCTGGCGATTGAGTCGGGCAAGGAGGTGGTTTATATCGCTACGGCAAAAGTGCTGGATGAGGAGATGGTACAGAGAGTGTCTCGTCATAAAACAGATAGACCTACCGAGTGGGAAACTATAGAAGAGCCTCTAGCTTTGGCTGATAGCTTACAACATTGGGCTTCACCAGATCGAGTTATACTGGTTGATTGTCTGACCATGTGGCTTACTAATCTGTTATCAGATAGTGACAAATCACTATTACAGAATGAGCTGGATCAGTTATTATCCTGCCTGCCTGAGTTACCCGGAACACTTATTTTTGTCAGCAATGAAGTGGGTATGGGGATTATTCCTATGGGCGAACTAACGCGAGTGTTTGTTGATGAGGCCGGTCGTTTGCATCAACAATTGGCTCAACTTGTAGATAATGTGGTGTTGATGGTTGCGGGCTTGCCGCACATCATCAAAGCTAATTAGTTATCGTCCTGAAAGCAAAAACTCCCTCCACCTAGCAGGGGGTGTCGCAAAGCCATGACAGGTAGGTTGTGGGTGACGAAGGAACCCCAACAAACAGTGTCACGTTGGGGTTCGTACCTCACCCACAACCTACATAATCTGCTTTTACAGCACCCTCCTTAGAGGCGAGGAGACTTGTTTCTGGATGTACTTAATTTAATGGAAGAATATATGAAATGGATTGAAACTGCATGTCCTGATCGGGATGTCGTCTTTAAAGAAAACGCTATAGAACGTCAGGCTCAGTTGACTAAGCCGCCGGGATCTTTGGGTGTTTTGGAGGATATGGCTATTCGATTGGCTGATTTACAGCAATCCGATAAGCCTTCTCTTGAACATATTGCTATTGTCGTTTTTGCTGCGGATCATGGTGTTGCGGAGGAAGGGGTTTCCGCTTTTCCGCAGGAAGTAACGGTACAAATGGTGATGAACTTTCTACAAGGTGGAGCTGCGATTAGTGTCATGGCGAAGCAGTTGAATGCCGAGTTGGAAGTGGTTGATGTGGGAATCTTAACGGCATTGGCTGAAATAGCATCGGAATCAGCAAAAATTGCCTTAGTGAATCATCGTGTAGCGGCGGGAACCGCTAATATTACTAAGCAACCCGCCATGACGCATGAACAACTGGAAACGGCATTGGCAGCAGGCCATGATGCTGTTGATCGAGCTGTCAGAAAAGATGCTGATATCTTTATCGGTGGCGAAATGGGAATCGCAAACACCACATCGGCAGCCGCACTGTATTGTGCCTTGCTAGGGTTGAGTGTTGATCAGGCAACGGGTGCGGGTACGGGGCTGGATGCGATGGGTGTTGAGCATAAAACACAGATCGTAAAACGTATTATTGAGCGACACAAAGAATGTGGCGATAATGCTTTGGAGTGGCTTCGTTGTGCCGGTGGTTTTGAGATTGTTGCGTTGACGGGAGCTTATATTAGAGCAGCACAATGCGGATTACCGGTGTTAGTTGACGGTTTTATCTGTTCGGTCGCAGCGCTTTGTGCGGTTCGCATTCAAGCTGAAGTGAATGATTATCTATTTTTCTCGCATGTTTCGGCAGAGCACGGACATCGACGGGTGCTTGAAACCCTAAAGCAAAAGCCTTTGTTAGATTTGGCAATGCGTTTGGGGGAGGGCAGTGGCGCAGCCGTTGCTGTCACGCTATTACAATCGGCTTGTGCCTTGCATAATCAAATGGCTACCTTTGCTGAAGCCGCAGTTGCGACAAAAACTGACTAATGGATTACGAAAATACCTTCACACAGCTTGATCTTCTGAGACATGGTGAACTAGCTACGCCTGGATTGTTTTGTGCCGATGCAGATGAACCTCTAAGTAAAGTAGGTATGAAAAACATTATTAGTGCGACAGAGAAAGGTAATTGGGATGTCATTATCAGCTCGCCTTATCATCGTTGCCGAGCCTTTGCTGAGCGATTGGCAGAGCGACGTCATTGCGAGTTGCGGCTCGATGATCACTTTAGGGAAATGGACTTTGGTGAATGGACAGGCATGAAAGCCAAGGACTTGTGGGATCAGGAACCTGAACGATTACAGCAATTATGGGAATCTCCCCATACCTTTGTTGCGCCAGAGGGGGAAGCCATATTGGGTTTTTGTGCTCGTGTTAACGAGGGTTTACAGCTTATATTAGAAGAGAACCCACATCGTTCTATCCTGCTGGTTACTCATGCCGGAGTCATACGTTGCGTGCTAGCGGAAGCTTTGGGTATTAGCCCACTCTCGGCACTTAAATTTAGCATCAAACACGCCCACTTTAGCTGCCTACGCTACTACCCTGATAAGCAATACGCACTTTATGCGCATGGCGTGAGGAATATCGCGTGAAGCTTCCATTCTCAACCGTAAGGAGCATTTTTCAATCCAGTTATGGCAAAGCCTTCCTGCTTGCGCTGTCATTGCTAAGCCGTTTTCCTGTCACTCACCTAGATGATATTCAACCCCACGACTCTGGGCGTTCCGCTCTGTTTTATCCACTAGTGGGACTCATCATAGGTTTTTTACTGTATGTCCCTATTTTGCTTTTCCCCCATGCCTCACCGATGATCCTGTCTGCCATTATTATTACCTTTTGGGCGATTATTACAGGTGGTTTGCATCTGGATGGTCTGGCAGATAGCGCAGATGCATGGCTAGGAGGAGGGAACGATGAGGAAAGAACACATCGCATTATGAAAGATCCGCTAGTGGGGACAGCGGGTGTTATTGCAATAGTGTGTGTGTTATTACTAAAATTTACAGCGTTGCTAACCCTGTTTGCTTATACATCAACCGCGTTTGTTATTTTAGCTCCGGTTATAGGGCGTAGCATGATTCTGTTGTTGTTTTTAACGACTAAATATGTGCGAAATCAGGGCATGGCTAGTGATGTTGTTAGTTATTTGCCGCGTACAGCTGCAAAGTGGATCATCGGTATTTGTTTATTGACAGGTCTAATATTTTCACTTTGGGGGATTGTTTTTGTACTAGCAGGATTTTGGCTGTTACGGCGTTTGATGCTGAAACGATTAGGAGGATGTACAGGTGATACCACAGGGGCAACGGTTGAAATTGCCGAAATGCTTTGGTTGGTAGGTGCAGCGTTGCTATGCCCTTGTTAACGCCCCTTGCACATCTATATGCATATTAAGACGCATATTAAGACGCATATTAAGCAACACTGGTCGAATAAATTCGACCAGATCGGACGAGTTCTGGATGTGTGTAAGCCAAGACTGCTCCCTTTTCTACATTAACTCAAGCTTTCAACTCGAATACGGGTAACGGGGCTACAGGTTACCTCTAGTGCTTCAATCGCTTGAATGGCGGTATTCATATCACCTTCCCTCACTCGTTGAGTCAGTAAAATAATATCGACTTTGTTGGCTCCTTCCTCAGGTTCTTTCTGAATAAAGGCTTCGATGCTGATGTTGCTTTCGCCCATGATCTTAGTGATTGAAGCGAGCACGCCAGGCTGATCTAGTGCACACATACGCAAGTAATAAGCAGTTGTGATGTCTTCTATACTAAGTACGGGGATGTCTGCCAACTGATCAGGCTGGAAGGCTAAATGTGGTACGCGATTGCTGGGGTCTGATGTCATGGCTCTAACCACATCAACTACGTCTGCTATCACCGCTGAGGCTGTCGGCTCATCACCTGCACCTGCGCCATAATAGAGAGTAGGCCCAACAGCATCACCGTGTACCAACACAGCATTCATAACACCATTCACATTAGCAATTAAACGTGTTTTCGGGATCAGGGTGGGATGAACGCGTTGTTCAATGCCTTTGTCCGTGCGACGAGTGATACCTAGATGTTTGATGGTATAACCTAGCTCATCGGCATATTCCACATCTTCGGGTGTGATGTTGGCAATGCCTTCGGTATAGGTTTTGTCGAATTGTAAGGGGATGCCGAAAGCAACGGATGACAAAATGGTTAGCTTGTGAGCTGCGTCTATGCCTTCTACATCAAAGGTAGGATCAGCTTCGGCATAGCCTAGGTCTTGGGCTTCTTGTAATACGTCGTCAAAGGCGCGGCCTTTTTCGCGCATTTCAGTAAGGATGAAGTTTCCTGTACCGTTGATGATTCCCGCGATCCATTCGATTTGGTTAGCCGCTAAGCCTTCTCGGACTGCTTTGATGATAGGGATGCCGCCAGCGACACCTGCTTCAAAAGCAACAATAACGCCTTTTTTCTGGGCGTTGGCGAAGATTTCATTACCATGAAGGGCAATCAATGCTTTGTTGGCGGTGACAACGTGCTTGCCGTTTTCTATGGCTTTTAATACGAGGTCTTTTGCTAGCGTGTAGCCGCCAATGAGTTCGATCACTATATCAATCGAGGGGTCGCTGACGACTTCAAACGCATCTTGGGTGATGCGTAAATCACTGAGTCCGATTTCTTTACCGCGATCAAGGTTTAGATCCGCAGCTACTTCAACGGTAATCCCGCGACCAGCACGACGTGCTATTTCTTTTGCATTTCGATGTAAGACAGTAGCGGTTCCGCCACCGACAGTTCCAAGTCCTAGTAAGCCAATCTTTACGGGATTCATGTGCGTTATCCATTAAGGTGATTCGAGGCTCTGCACATTACCGTTCGGATAAAATACTGTCAATATTTAGTATCCAGACTGATGTGAAAAGTCTGTATCTTAGGCTAGCCATACTATGATCATAGTGTGATTAGGAAAGAATAATCTGAATACCCCTATTTTCAATCAAATCAGTCAGTCGAGAAAATTTTTCTAGTTTGTCGTTATTACCTTCAAGGCTCTGAATCCATTTAGAGGAGAAGCTTATATAGGTAGGTTTGTCATTTATTACTCTTTGTAGTGATGATTTATCAGGGACGAAATTATAGATACCTAGTGAACAGTTTATCGGTTGCAATAAGGCCTTTATCTTCATCATTCGTTCGTGATGATTCACAAACAGCTGATGAGGTAGCAAAAATATAATATGTGGATGTTTCTTTGGTAGTGTTTTTAGTGCTTTAACAAGGAGAGAAATAAAACGGTTGTTATTGAGACTGGTCGCTCCTAGTGATAGAAGATATTGTTGGTTTACTTGCTGGTTATCACGCAACACCTTAATAAGCTCAATTAATAAGATACGGTCCCAAAAT
>CAZDMX010000060.1:7656-9264 GCA_964506085.1 uncultured Thiothrix sp.
TGAAGTCTCTCCTTGGAGCGATGTCTCTTTGTAACAGTTTTGGCAAGTACTGCATTATTGGTCTGAGTGTTATGAACTCTTGCTCTTTTTTCTGGAAGATTCTCCCAGGGTGAAACAGGTGTGGTGCTCTTCTTGTTTTCGATTTTCGGGAGCAAATTTTCTTCAATGTTGTGAATCCATATTTGTAAACATTGAGTTTTATTAATGACGGCAGGAGCAATACGAATACTTGCTCGTATTTTGGTTTTATCGGTGGTGTGCATACTCATGAGTAGAGTCTGTTGCATATCAGTTTTTGCGCCTAAGTATATACGCTGTTTCTTAATGAACTTTTTGAACATGTTGTGGCTTTTTTCAGGTACTAAATCCCATATGCTAGATGACTTTAATTCAGGCATGGATTGAAATCCAAACAGGGAAAGATAGGCCGCATTGGCATGTATATGGGTTCCCTTGTAAATATAGGCGATCGGTTCTTGAGTGATGTTAACCAGCCAGCGATTACGCTTGTCGGTGATAGACAGCAAATGTTTGCTGATGCGGAAATCTTTTTTGAGCTGTGTATAGCGTAGCAAGTTTTTGATAAATACAGGACTGTTAGCTTGATCTTCTATCGAAATGCTACAGTTTTCTACTCCAGATAGGTCGCTTTTTAAAGGGCTGTTTTGTGTGGATTGGCTGACTAAAATAGTGTCTATGGAATATCTACGGAGCAGGTTTTTATACTGTTCAATGTTTCTGGTCAGTTTTTCTTGTTCGGTCTTTTTACTCATGCCAATGAAAAGCAAACTAATGTTTCCCTTGATCAGTTTTTTTATAAGCGTGCTGAAAGTTTTGCTGTTTTCTTCAATTATTTCTACGCTTACCTTTCCTTCCCAATGAGCAAACAATCCAGCTAAAGTAGGCTTAAGGTTTGCTGATTCGTTGATGTCTGTATTGATAAGAAGGCAATGTATTTTATTTTTAGGCATAAAGTTAACTTATCAAGCTAGGGACAAGAAGCAACTCATTTGCCTGTTTTTCCGACTATAGCGTAAAGACTCAGGACTAAGTGTGATCAATTATTTGAAACGCGTAAAAGCGTACTTTCTGTTATTTTTTTGTTAATAATATCAGTGGAAGTTCTTTCCGATGCGCAGTTACTAGTCAATGACGAATCGACATTACAAGGAAAAAAGAGGGACGGGAGCGAGAGAAAAAGAGCTGGAGAAATGGAAACTAAAAGAAGGTGTTTTAGAAATAGAGTTGGTGTCTCAATTCCCTGATTCGATAGAAGCTTTTTTTATTGTACGGGGGTTTTCTAACGAAATAGCAACAAATATTAGGATTGTCTGGTAGCAAAATAATACAACAAAAAAGCATGGATACGTAATATGCAATGTCCGTTGTAATTGCATCATCTGTTTTAATTAATAATTAACTCCTAATGTAGCTATGAACTGGTTTTTACGGTAGAATGCCCCGTTTTTATTTTTGGCTTGCTCGGCTCAAGACAATTTAACGTGGTTTTTGCCAGTTTATGCATGCATATATAAGCAAGAACTCATTGAATCTAGTAATAATTTTAGAGAATAACCATGACTGACTTATCCCTTTACCGAAATATCG
>CAZDMX010000061.1:0-9200 GCA_964506085.1 uncultured Thiothrix sp.
TCAGTAGTTGAGAAATACTAAAGTATTTAAGAATTTATTGTGTGAATTTCATACAGTTCGTACGATAAGGTTTATTTTGATAGTTATAATTGAAATAAATTAGATGTAGAACACTACATATTTTTCATATTTCTTTGTGTTTGGCGCGTATTGTCGAGAAATATTTATTTGAACTTAGGAGAATTTACAATGGAAGGTACTAATTTATCTGTTCCTGCTGGTGCTGGAGCTTCAGGTGGTGTCTCGGATTTACAAGGTCTGTTAGCACAACAGAAGAGCCAGATGGAAGCGACGATGGCTTACCAAAGCGAATCAGCTAAAATGAATATGGAATTTCAGATGCATAAAGCTGCTACAGATCGACTGAATGCAATGGCAGAAGCTATTGGTAATACTGCACAGCAAACATCACAACAATTAGCTAACTAATTTTAATTAATTAGTTGTGAGGCCAGAATTTGGTGTGGAATCGCTTCTATTATCCAAATTCTGGTTAACCTTAATTATTACAATTAAGATAGGTTGCTAGTAAAACGAATCTTAATTGTCAGGAGTCTGTAATGTCAGGATGGTTACAGTAGTTTCTTTAGTTATAGGACAAGTTCCTAAATATGAATCCCAAACAAATATAATTATAAAACCAGAGAGGGTATAAATCTTATGGAAATTAGTACTGAAATGATCCAATTATTATCTCAAGTAGGGTATTTAGCCTGTTTTAATGGAGATGTAGATAAGGGTCAACTTATCATGGATAGCGTTGAAGCTAACTGTAATGGACAGTCAGCTGCACTTGTGGGTGTTGCAATTTCCAGAATTTACGCAGGTCAGTATGAAGATGCTATCCGCATATTAAAGGAAAATGTGCTTACGGTTGAGCCTGATAATATGTCTGCAAAATGTTTCTTAGGAATGGCATTGAGCGAATCAGGTGATATTGATGAAGCAATTGTACTCTTTAACGATATTATTCAAAATGGTGGTGAAGATGACCGAACCATTGCAAGCTTCTATCTGGCTGAAATGACAGAAGCGAAGCAAGCAGTTTAATTATTAGCAACTATTGAAAATTAATTTGCTTAATATTCTTTAACCAAAAAAACTCAATTGAAACGTAGCGAGAATGACTAGAGTGCTGAAGATAAAGGTTTTTCTGTAAATCTTTGGGTTTATTCGTCATCACTCTACGGGTGAAGTCAAAATTTTACAGAAAACCTTTAGATTCAGTGCTATAGACATTCGCAGTAGTTTCAACTGCGCTTTTTAGGTTTAATAGAAATATAGATTTAAATTAATGTTGTTATGTTTAGGAGTATTCTACGGAATTCTAGGGAGTAGCTATGATAGAACAATTAATTTCTTCACAGGGTCTTCAGGATAGTCTTGCTTCAGCATTGAAGCAACCCGATGCCGCTAGTGGCAACGATGTTATGCGATTTAACATTGAAATGTCTCAGAATAATAAGCCCAATGCCACTAGTAACAGCGATTTATTACAAGATGTAAAGGTTGATCCATCACGAATTGATAACAATTTACTATCAATGAAGGAATCGTCTAGTAGCACTACTGTTAGTGACCCTTTAGCTAGATTGGATAGCACATACCGCACTATTTTGGATCAAATGAACCAAGTTCCAGAATTTGATAAGTTTCTTGAAATGAGGGATAAGGATAAAGCTCCTGCGGTTCGTACAAATGTTATTGAGACAAAAGAAACTGACCCTGCAGCAGAAGTTAAAAACCTGATTGATGAAATGCGTAATGCTAGAAAAAATGTAGGTGAATTCTCAAAAGATATCAGGAAATGGCACATTACAACTCAAATCTGGTCAGCAAATATAAAAATATTAACAACAGTAGTTAGTCAAGCCAGTCGGGGGTTCAAGACATTATTTAGGTCTGCCGGTTAACGAATCAGGCGATTAAAAGGTAGCTACCCAACTAAGTAATGCGCATCAGCAGTTCATCTAGTTTATAGGTATTATAACCAAGGTTGCTTTAATATCTATGGTTTGTAAATTACTTATATTCTAGATGTGGTTAGGGCTAAGAAGGTTTTAGTTACTAGCTTATTTAGTATCGATGTCTAAAAATATTTTCACTGAGTCACTCGGATGAAACAATCACGTTTTCCAATCACATAACATGAATAAATATAATAAAACTAAAACTATATTAATACTGCTTTCTTCCTTGTTGGTTTCATCATGTCAGATGGAATTGTATAATAATCTCACTGAGAGTGATGTAAATGACATGCTCGCAATCATGCTTAGTAATGATATTGCCTCAGAAAAAATTAAAGATAAGAAAGGCGGTTCTTACTCGCTCATGGTTGATGACTCAATGATTCCAGAATCTGTTCGTCTTCTAAAAGAATATGGATATCCTAAGGAGCAAGTGGCAAGTATAAAGGACCTTTTTAAGAAAGAAGGATTAGTATCTTCTCCTATGGAAGAACGGGTTAGATATATCTATGCGTTATCGCAGAGTGTTCAAGAGACACTTACACAAATAGATGGCGTTATTATTGCTCGAGTACACATTGTTCTGCCAGAAAACAACCCCTATATTAATAAAATAAGCCCTTCATCTGCATCGGTATTTATTAAATACCATCCTAATACCAATTTGTCTGATATAAAATCTGAGATCAAGTTGATCGTTGAAAAAAGTATTGAAGGTTTAACATATGATAAGGTTTCTGTTGTCATGCTTCCAGCCCAGATAAATAGAAGATAAGTATGGCTGCTGCTATGACAAACCCATCAAAAACATTTAAGGAAGATGATGTTTCTTACCCTGTTTGGGAGTTTAACTACAAACCTGAAAGTTACGTTCATCCTTCATGGGTTGCCGATTTACCTAATGCTGATTTGTTGCAGAAACTGATAAATGAGGATAGTAGTAAAAAGTCCACAAGACTATCTCACCATTTAATGTCCCAATTGGGCTTTGATGGAAAATTCTACTTTGATTTTTCAGATCCGATTACTAAATTGGCTCTTTGGAGCGGGAATGACCTTCAAAACCTAGTTTATCACTTGGGTATTTTATTTTACTTCGATGATATACGACATAAAATTGCCAGAAATGAAGTCAGGCAATACAGGGCTGAATTAGGCAACGAGTTATATGGTTTTGCTTTGACGGGTGCGTTATTGCTGAAGAAAAAGCAGCTAAAGCAAGTCATTTTGCCTGCATCAATGCCTATTAAACAAAAGGTTTTAGTAGCAGGATTGATTTCTTTGTTTACTGCAATGAAGGGCTATCCTGTTCCTTTAGTCAAAAGACTTGTCGTTAAGCTACCTCGTAAATGGTTTGATGCATATGTTCGCTATTCCAAACATAATAAAATTCCTGGTGGTAGCTCCGGTAATATTGCTATTGTTGAGATAATAATGAATGAGTTGAACGTAGGAAAGAATACCTAATGGCTTCAAATTTTATTCAATTAGATAATCTTGCACCACGGGTTAAACCCGGCGTTAAAGTTATTAAATCAGCTGAATACATGCAATATAAATCGGCAAAAGATTTGTGGCATAAATCTCAGCAAGATATAAAAAAGAATAAAGCTGAGGCTGAAGAGTTAAAGCTCCAATCTATCGAAACTGGTTTGAATAAAGGAGCTGAAGAAGCTAAAGCTAGAATGGCAAGTCAAATGATGAAATCGGCTTCATCATTAGTGTCTCAGCTTTCTAATATTGAAAAAGATTTAACGCAAGTTGTAGTTTCAGCTGTGCGTAAAATCATAAGCGACTACGATGATGAAAAGTTAGTGTTTGAGGCTGTCAAAAAAGGCTTGCAACCCGTCTATAATAGCCAAAGAGTTGCAATTCGTGTAAATCCTGAGTCAATCCCTTTTCTGTCTTCTCAATTGGATAGTTTAAAGCATGAAATTGATTTTCTGGAGATTCTTCCTGATGCAAAACTAAAGGCTACGGATTGCATCATTGAGTCTGATATTGGTATCGTTGACGCCAGTATTGATTCACAGCTACAAGCTATAGAGGAAGCAGTTAAAAATAGAATTGCAGGATCCTTGAAGAAGAAAATGACGGGATGAGCAGCACTGGTGTTATACCTAAAAGAAAGGTGGAGAGCTTTTAAGGACGTCAAGTTCCGCGTCTTATTTAATCCTGAGTCCTAATTATGGTTTGACAGAATATTTAGCACAACCCTATATAAGTCTATCTGATCACCCATGAAACTCAGCCACATTTACTAATAATCCATAAAATTAGTAGGTTGTGAGTAAGGAACGAACCCCAACACGATGCTTTGATATTTGTTGGGGTTCCTCACGTCACCCCAACCTACGGTTTTACTGCAAGTTTATCTTGTCCTTTAAGAAATGATGTAAATGTGGCTGAGCTACGTGCGTAATCAAGTTAGTCTATAATTTTTTTAGCACTTCTTATTTAACATCCTTTACTGGTCCACCAACAGCTTCCTACTCGTTCCTGAAAAAGCATCGCAGCATCATATTTTGGTGACTCTGAACGAGGCTTGTTAAGATGCTCCTTAATCCCCCAGTTGCCAAATCGATAGAAAGTCTGCGGCAAGGTGTAAAGAACAAATAGAGTTGCACGACGACCTTCTTGTGATTTCCAGCTAGATAATAAACGCGTATAACGTTCTTTCATCCGGGCGTCTCTGTTTGCACTTTTGAATAGATCTCTTAATCTTTGTTTTTCAACTTCTGGGAGTGTTCCCATGCTGCCCAGTATCGTAAGATGTTGTCCGCCCTCATAAGCGATCAGATCAACACCATGATCATTGGCAACATTGGCTTGTATACTTATCTTTTCGAGTGTGGCCTCAAGAGCAGATGGGTCTGTTGGGAACGTCTGGTCAATAATGTCGAAAATATCATCAACCGTTGTTACTTCAGAGAGCACTTTGGGTGCATTGGAGCAAGAGCCACTATGATCTACACAACCAAAAAAATACGGCGCCATTGCTAATGCATCTACTTTATTGTTTTGCGCAGCATTTTGAAATTCAAGCACTTTTTCTGATAAAACTCTATCCCCTTGGCTAGTTCCCAAAACACGTATTAAACGACTATTGCCTCCAAAGTGCCCTGACCATATATCAAATATCTCGACGGATCTTTTTGAATAGAAGCGTAGCCTAGCAAAGTAGTTTTCATCTCGGTTAGTACCATTAAAGGCATCAGGTATATTATTCCCGAGCCCTTCTTCAAGGCCTTTTGTTTCCATATAGTGAAAACCCAGAAAGCCTGAATTCCATATCTCATTAGAGTATTCTATATAGGGTTTACGCTCTACGTTTAGATGATTAAAAACAGTTTCTGCAAATTTACTAACATAGAGGTTGTCTACGGCATGAGGCATATTAAACCATGGGTCTGATCCGGTTTGATTAGCCAGTTCAATTAACACCTCAATGGGGACACCTTTGCGTTGTTGATGGCTAGTACTGGCGGAACCACCCCATGCTGCATCATTCATGGTGGCCCTCTCATCCCAGAGAGTGGGTTGTTTCACACAGTCAAAATCAATGATTCCGTTACTGTCGGAACAGAAAACCCTTCCTGGACTTGCTTCCATTAAGTTCATCATTCTGATGACTTTAAAGTCTTTTAAAAAGGAGACATAATCAGGATTAAAGATAATAACATTACGATTATTGATTAGGCGGTCAACGAAAGATACATAGGTAGTGTTTGCAGGACAATCATTTTGCGAAGCAACTCGGATAAAGGGGTTGAAGCTATTATCGGTATGCTGGCAACTACCTCCCGGCATAATGATTCGAATATTTTTAACGTAATTCCCGGGTGTGATATCTCTTATGACAATATTGAGTGCATTGGACTCAGGGTCTTCAGTTTCAACTAGATCAAGCTCAAACGTAAAGCCTTGGTTGCTACTCAAGTTGCTAACATTAGAGATGGGTCCACCTATTTGAACAGTACCTGTTCCCTCATAGATTAAAGTATATTTTCCAGAAGGAATGGCATCCTTAAGGGTTCCTTGCAGGAGTTTGGTTCTAGCGAAATTGAGAGTTGGGTCGAATTCAGTTGGCCAGCCATTTTCATCCAGTACGACGTTGCGTGATAATTCTGCAAAAGGGCGCGCTGTTCGGAATACATCCACAAAAGGCATCGCTTGGCCCACTGTATTCGCTTCACCCTGTGCTGATTCGGTGTTTATACCTAATGACGGTGTAAACAATGCAGTTGGTTGACGTCCCAATGCTTTATAAAGCTGTTTGTTGAATTCAATTTCTGAGGCAGAAGGATTTACTGATGACGCACTTGGAACAAGAATGATGCCATTTGAAAGGTTGTTATCATCGTCAAAGTTTAAAAACAATAAGGAAAGGTGAGTAGCAGTACTAGAATCACCATTAGCGAGGTCATTAACACTTACAACGTCTTTGCCTGTTACGGTATAGTTTTTTCCCGCAATCGTGAAAGTAACTTGCTGACCTTGTTGGTATTCAAACTCACCATTGTTATTGGTGTTTTTGTTATTGCTATAATTTATATTTGTGATTGCAACTGCTGAGCCTTTATAAGGGAAGCTTAATTGACCTATCTTGGATTGATTATTTTCGTTATTACCATTGTCATTGCCATTGTTGTCCCCGCCTCCACCTCCGCAAGAGATAAGTGAGAAAGCAAATAAACAGCTAGTTGAAAGAGATAGTAGCGATTTAAAGATGTTTTTCTTATTAGAAAGAAGCGTCATGATCAGGTGTACTCTTTATAGAGGTGATTAGTCTTGGGATGCTAAAATAGGGTAATAAGTTCAGTATATTGCTGTAATTTTCATTACCTCTGAACATCGTATCTTTTTGTTTGTCCTATTTATAGGCTACAGATGTGATAGTTGTACAGCACAAATAGTAATAATTTTTGATCAGTTTAATCAATTTCGGAAAAATAACTATGAAATTTAGGTATTTAATATTTTTAGTAGGGCTACTAACTGCGGGTATCAGTGCTGCTGATAGAGATTCACATGAAGGAATGAATTGGTATTTGGGGAGTGGAACTCCTGATGTAGAAGTAACTATTGTTAATTCGAAAGTGACGGCTAAGGCATGGAGTAATATGCCCTCCATTGAGTTGCAAACTATTAATGCATTACTGTTAAGTGAAAATACCGAGAGGTATATACAAATTAAAGATTATAATTCTGATGGTGTTCTGGATATCGGTGTTATGAAAGGTTCTGGTTATGGTGGAAGTAATGCTTGTTATGCCGTTTATGAATATGATTCACTGGTTTATTCGTATAGCAATAAAGCTTCAATGACTGCTTGTAAGCCCTGACTCGTATGCCCACTTATTTTGTGTTAAACATTGCGTTTTTTAGGTTTAAGAAGGTAGATCACTGATAAAGCCCCGTTTATCGGGGTTTTATCTTTTTTTTTACCTTATAGCGCGTTTGCTATTATAATACCCAGCTTTTTAGGGGCTGCTGATTTCTTAGTCAGAGCCTGTCTTCATACGAATAAACACACGTGGTCTTTGGTAAGGATCACCACTGGAGAAATAATAATGCCGGTAATCTCTCTGCCTGATGGCAGTCAACGCTCGTTTGACAACGCAGTCACTATTTTTGATGTTGCTTCGGATATAGGCCCTGGGTTAGCTAAAGCTGCATTAGCAGGAAAAGTGGATGGTCAAATTCTTGATACCTCTTATTTGATAGAAAACGATAGCGAATTAAGTATTATTACTTCGCGTGATGATGAGGGTTTGGAAATCATCAGACATTCCTCAGCACATTTGATGGCGCAAGCGGTCAAGCAGCTCTATCCTAATGCTCAAGTTACTATTGGTCCCGTAATCGAAGATGGTTTTTTCTATGACTTTGCGATGGAGAAAATGCTAACACCTGAAGATTTGGTCGCCATAGAAAAACGCATGAAGGAAATAATCAAACAAAAGCTTCCTGTAGAACGTAGTGTGATGGCGCGTGATGAAGCGGTTAGTTTCTTCCGTGATATGGGTGAAGAATATAAAGCAGAAATTATTGAAAGTATTCCTGAAGATCAGCAGCTATCCTTATACCGTCAGGGTGATTTCATTGATTTATGCCGTGGCCCTCATGTTCCTAATACGGGTTCTATTCCTTCGGTGAAATTAACAAAGCTGGCGGGTGCATACTGGCGTGGTGATTCCAATAACGAACAATTACAACGTATTTATGGAACAGCTTGGGCGAATAAGAAGGAACTCAATGCTTATTTGAAAAGATTGGAAGAAGCCGAAAAGCGCAACCATCGTAAAATTGGTCGTCAGCTAGACCTGTTTCATATTCAGGAAGAAGCGCCTGGGCAGGTATTTTGGCATGACAAAGGTTGGACAATCTACAATACGATTGAACAGTACATGCGAAATAAGCAATACGCACACGGCTATAAAGAAATTAAAACACCACAACTGGTTGATTTCTCGCTATGGGAGCGATCGGGCCATGCGGCTAAATACAGCGATGATATGTTTACGCTGGATTCTGATGGCAGACAGTTTGCTATCAAACCAATGAACTGTCCTTGCCATGTGCAAGTGTTTAATCAGGGCTTAAAAAGCTATCGTGACTTGCCGTTAAGATTGGCGGAATTCGGTTCTTGTCATCGTAATGAAATGTCAGGCGCGTTGAATGGTCTGATGCGAGTCAGAGCTTTTGTACAAGACGATGCACATATCTTCTGTACGGAAGAGCAAATCGAATCAGAAGTGAGCGATTTCATCAATTTCCTACATGAAGTTTATGAGGACTTCGGTTTTACAGAAGTCATTTATCGCCTGTCTACAAGACCTGAGAACCGGGTAGGCAGTGATGAAGTTTGGGATAAGTCTGAAAAAGCACTAGCAGATGCAATGGATGCAAAAGGTCTGGATTGGCAAGAGCAGCCAGGTGAGGGTGCTTTCTATGGTCCGAAAATTGAATTTTCATTAAAAGACTGCATGGGTCGTGTTTGGCAACTGGGTACTATTCAAGTAGATTTCTCTATGCCAGAGCGCCTAGATGCTCAATATGTGGCGGAAGATGGGTCGCGTCCAGTTCCGGTCATGTTGCATCGTGCTATTTTGGGATCATTCGAGCGTTTTATCGGTATTTTAATAGAACATTTCGAAGGAAAATTTCCAACTTGGTTATCGCCAGAACAGGTTGTGGTGATGAATATTACTGACAAACAGTCAGATT
>CAZDMX010000062.1:0-9085 GCA_964506085.1 uncultured Thiothrix sp.
CTTATCTTCAGCACTCTAGTCATTCTCGCTACGTTTCAACTGCGTTTTTTAGGTTCAAAAAGATATCATTCAAAACTAGCCGTCTTTGCTTTATTACTACAATCGGATGAACACCCATCACTTCATTCATGATCATTATTCGCCTCTATTATGATTTTAGTCATAGATTATTAGAATAAGCATCCATAGTGGATATTGATCAGTATTAATATTTATGTTTGCTATTTCTTCTTTTTTTGCTACATTTAAGGGAAGCGTTTATTTTTTGGGCTTTCTCATAGCGTTGACACCCAAAAACTAAGGCCACTGGAGGAGTACAATTAACAGCTGTAGCACATTTTACAGCTGTAGCACTCTACTGTTAGTACTCATAACGTCATTTAAAGAGGTAAAATATTATGGCTGTAACGGCATCAAACCATAGTGATCAATACAAAGACACCGATTCCATAGAAGTACGCAGTGTAGGAAAATCTGCCCCTAATCGCTGGTTAGCAAAAGGCATTGAGGATTTTAAAAAAACAAATATAAACAGCTTACTGTATGGCTTGCTGTTTGCTGTAGCTGGGGCAGTTACCATATGGCTGACTAGATCCAATCCTTTTTTTGTAATGGCGATTTTGACGGGTTTTTATTTGGTAGGGCCGCCCGTTGCAGCAGGAATTTATGACATGAGCCATCGTCTGGAACGTGGCGAAAAACCAACTCTATTGCATGCTATTTCTGTACTGGGAAGGAATATCCGTTGTCTATTAGGGTTAACCTTTATTCTTGGCCTCCTTATGGTCGCCTGGACAGGTGTCGCCATGCTACTCGTTAAAATATTCTTTAATGATTCAGCGATGCTATCAGGAAACATACAAGCCATGATGGCAGGTGAACAGACTATACCCTTTGCAGGAGTACTGTTACTCGGTGGAATTATTCTGGCTGTATTGGCTTCCGCATTAGCACTAACCTTTCTCCCCTTATTGAGCCAACGTAAAATAGGCACTGTCACCGTACTGGTTATTCTTGCCGTCATTGTGCTCTCATGGGTTCGCTTAATGGTCTTAGCCATCAATGCTTTTGTTAACAACTCAGCGACCATTGCAACAGAATGGAATACCTTATTCACTCAACCAGAGTTTATTCCTTTCATTATTGTGTTCTTGTTGGTAGGTCTAATATTCGCTGCTATCGCATTTACTATTAGTGTGGTGGCCGTACCATTGATCACCCATCGCAATGTGAATGTCTTTACCGCTATTTCTACGAGCATTCGCACCGTCAAGAAAAACCCAGCAACCATGTTCCGATGGGCTGCCACTATCGCTGTGCTAATAGCTGTTGGCATCGGCTTCTTCTTTATAGGACTTGCTATTGCCTTACCTGTCATTGGACACGCAAGCTGGCATGCGTATAGAGAACTCGTGGTTCAAAAGTAATCACGACTAAAGCAACTTTAGACGTAGCATGCTACGTCTCTACTAATAAAAAAGCCCCAGTTTTCATATGAAATCTGGGGCTTTTTTTGTTTGCTGTATTAACCTCTTGAACCTAACTTCTATAAGCCGTCCAACTGAGGAATTTAGATTAGCGTACCTTACTCAGATTTACTAACCATATGATCCACTATTGCTTTGACTTCATCGTCTGATAAGTTCATATATCCGCCTTTAGGTGGCATCACGCCAGTAGGTGAGGTTATTCCATTGATGGACGCTTCGTAAAGAGCCTCTTTGCCTCGAGCTATACGATCAACCCATGCTGGCTTATCGCCCACTTTTGGTGCCCCAGCCGCCCCTGTATCATGGCACGCAAAACAAGTCGTACTATAAAGTTTAGCACCATCAATAGAAGGTTTTGCTTCTGCAACTGTTTCCGTTACAACTTCTTTGGCTTCTGTTGCAGTTTCTGCAGCAACTACTACGCCCGCAGAAGCAGTCTCTGCTAATGATGATGAAGGTGTTACAGGTGGTTCAGGAGCATCGGGTGCAGAGGGTGCTGCAAAAGCTACACTTTTGTCAGCTACATCATCTGCACTTGCTGTGCGGCTCTCATCGTCGCTAGCCTTTTCACTGTCACTGGTAGCTTCAGTACTGGCCGCAGGTGCTGGTTCCTTATTAGCTGCTGGCGCTGATTCTTCAGCACTTGATCCTGCCTCTATGCCAACTTTACCCAGCATATAAACAACCGCATTTTTAAGCTCAGCATCACTGAGCGTAGGATCCGTTCCCATGGGTGGCATTGCACCTTTACCTTTTTTGGCGACTGCTACCACTTCGTCCAGACCTTTAGCCATACGCGCCTCCCAGTCTGCTTTGGCACCTTCATCCATTTTAGGCGCATTGGCTATGCCATGCGCATGACAGCTCTGACAGGATTTATCAACTATCTCTTTTCCAGTTCTTTCGCTATCACCTGTTGTCGCGACTGCACCACTAACAGCTACTTCACCAATGGGCTTCAGTGCTTGCATACTAGCCTCAGTGGCTGCTTGCGCAGCATCTTCCCCATGTCCCCCAGACTTTGGGCCGAGTGTAAAATATAACGTCGCTACAATCGCAACGAGAACGAGCTGCACCCAGAACAACCAAGGTAATTTTTCGTGTGAACCTGACATACTTCCTCCAGTGGTATTACATGATGTTTTAAATTCTTTGTGTCAACATTCAACTATCAACACTTCCAATATCTGAATCGCATTGAAGTCACGGATTCAGGTGATAATCTAATTTAGCTGTCTATTTGTTTAATCTTTTTAGTACTTAGCTTTATAAACAGCAACAATAAAACCAACGCCATTGCAAACCATTGCACTGCATAGGCGTTATGTTTGTCAATAGTTCCATAATAGGGTTGCCATTCTCTTACAAATCCGTTAACTGCCATCTTGTCCAGTTCGATGATGACAGGTAAAAATGTATATTTAAGCGCTTCAGATATTTCATCTAGTGCCACCGATTGAATAGTTTGCGGATATTTATCAGTTAATCGGTCACTCTGTTTCAGCACGATGGATTCACTCGGAAGTTTAATCACTCCCTTTATGACTTCTTCAGCTGATTCAATACTAATGTCTTGAATATTATCTCTGCGACCATCGAATGGTATCCAGCCTCTATTTACAAGCACCCCTATTTGATTGTCTTTTAATATAAAGGGGCTTAACACATGATAACCAGGCTTCCCTTTATGTGTTCTATTATCATAGAGAAACTGATGCTTGCTATCGTAACGACCTGCCACTACAGCGGGTCTGTAGACTTGCTCTGTCAAACCTTTTTGCGCAGAGACATTTAAGCCATTCAACTCCAGCGGCTCTTTCAATTCAGCCTGATGAACATTTGCTTCTATTTCTCGCTTTTCCTCTGCTCGATCTAGCTGCCACAATCCAAGGCTTATCAACACAGGAAACAAAATAAAAACTACAACAGATGGCGCTAAAGAGGGAGAAAGTTGGTAGTTTCCTAGTCGCAATTAGTTTCACCTGTTACACATTTTTTCTTGCTCAAGCGACTCCTGTGGGCTTAATCCACCCCATCCAGAAAGCAAATATTACGAGTATGAACAATCCTACCGATAAACCAACTCTCAGCGTTAATGATTTCACCATAGCCTTTGAACCTCCACCGCCTTTCATCATGTAATAAAGGGCAGAACCCAGACTATAGATAATAAAAATGAAGAATAATAAGATGATGTATTTCATGCGCTTTCGTAATATCTCCTAGGTGGCTAACATGACGCCGATAGCTTCTATATTTTTATCTTTATGAATTTATACCCAATAAACGAAGATGAACAGCCCTAACCACACCACGTCTACAAAATGCCAGTACCAAGCTACAGCCTCAAAACCAAAATGATTCTCAGGGGTAAAGTGACCACGGATAACGCGCATCAGGATAACAATCAACATGAGTGTTCCCAAGGTCACGTGAAGTCCATGAAAACCGGTCAACATAAAGAAGGTGCTACCATAAATACCTGAAGTTAGCTTTAAATCTAAATGCTGATAGGCTTCATAATACTCATATATTTGCAACGTCATGAAAATAAGACCCAAAGCAATCGTTGCCATCAGTCCATAAACAATCTGTTTACGATTATTGTTGAGCAGCGCCCAATGCGCCCAAGTCAATGTGGCTCCACTCAATAACAGCGCAAGCGTATTAAGAGCAGGGATTTCCCAAGCATGAATAATCCCCTTCGGAACGGTATAGAGAGAAGTATCTGGCATTTGTATTAAAGGCCATATTGATTTAAATTCAGGCCATAATACTGAGCCTGTGAAGAAGTCATTACCTTCCCCCCCTAGCCAAGGAACCGATAAGTTTCTTGCGTACCATAGCGCACCAAAGAAGGCTGCGAAGAACATCACTTCTGAAAAGATGAACCAGCCCATTCCCATACGGAAAGAACGATCCACTTGTTTGTTATAGATGCCCTGCTCACTCTCATTGACAACCTGCCCCATCCAGCCAAATACCATAAAGATGATAATGCCAAAGCCAAGCACCATAAATCCTGTGCCTATAACGTTACCGTGCAATGAGCTAGCATAACCGCCTAGCAGGGAAGCCATACCTACAGAGCCAACAATAGGCCAATAGCTACCTTCGGGTATGTAGTACTCCTTATCGGATGTTTGCATCTGTTCCTCCTTAGCCTTTAGATTTTTGAATGTTTTGTGGGGTGACGTTGCTCTGTTGGAGTCTCTGAATCTCTTCTAGACTCCGCTCTTTTTGTGTATCCTTAATTTTAAAAAAACTATATGACAGGGTTATATTGACTACCGACTTATCCAATCCTGGCTCAACAACAAAGCTGACCGGCATATCTACGGGTTCTTTCGGTTCGAATCTTTGGTTGGTAAAACAGAAACATTCAATTTTCTTAAAATACTGTGCCGCATGTCCAGGTGCCACACTCGGTATTGCCTGACCTGTTATCACCGTATCTGATCGATTCTCTGCAACGTACTTAATGGTGTACATTTTACCTGGAATCACTTCTAATTTTTTTACCTCAGGATAGAATTTTACGGGAAAGCCTGGCGAAGTCGCCGCTAAGAAATCAACCGTCACCTTACGATTTATGTCAACCTCGTATTCAGTCACTGGATTATAACTTATGCCATTGGTTTTTCCGTTTAGACCCGTTATCTCACAAAATACGGTGTATAACGGAATCAACGCAAACGCAAACCCAAACATAGCTATAGGCACTAAGCCTAATTTAATCCAGAACTTTTTACTTATTGGTTGACGACCTTGCTCACTCATTTATGCACTCCAGTTATTCTAAATTGGTAATGACAGTCAATGAGAAGATTGCGACAACAACCAATGCGACTATTAGCGCTGTAATCTTCGCTCCGCGTCTTTGTTTCTGTAATCGCTCTTCTTCTGTCATGTCTTGTGCCATTTCCAACTCCTGTTCGCTTCTTTTGCTCTTAGTGCTCACCAAGATGACTAGACTCTCTTAGAATCTCAGCTTTCTTGGGTGGCTCATTAAAGGTGTGATATGGAGCAGGGGTTGCTACCGTCCACTCAAGTCCTTTCGCACTATCCCAAACTCTATCATCTTCAATCTTCTCACCACTGCGAATAGCAGTAACAATGATATAAGCCAGTAAGATAAACGAAGCACCAAAGGCAAACCCACCCAGACTTGAAATCATATTAAAATCTGAAAACTGGGTAGCATAATCCGGGATTCGACGCGGCATACCTGCAAGCCCTAGGAAATGCTGTGGGAAAAACAGCACATTAACCGAGATGACAGCCCACCAGAAATGAATCTTGGCAAGCTTCTCGTTGTACATACGACCACACCATTTTGGCAACCAGTAGAACACCGCAGCGATAATAGAGAACAAGGCTCCCGTTACTAGCACATAGTGGAAGTGAGCCACAACAAAGTAAGTATCGTGGTATTGAATATCAACCGGCGCAACACCTAACATCAAGCCAGAGAGACCACCGATAGTAAACAAGACAACAAAGGCAACCGCCCATAGCATGGGCGTTTCAAACGTCATAGACCCCCGCCACATGGTTGTTATCCAGTTGAACACTTTAACGCCCGTGGGCACTGAGATCAAAATCGTCGCGTACATAAAGTACATCTGACCCGCAATCGGCATGCCCGTTAAGAACATGTGATGCGCCCATACAACGAATGAAAGCAAGGCAATAGATGCCGTCGCATAAACCATCGAGCTATAACCGAATAAAGGTTTACGTGCAAACGTTGGGATGATCTGAGAGACAATGCCGAATGCTGGCAAAATCATGATATACACTTCGGGATGACCGAAGAACCAGAAGATATGCTGAAATAGTACCGGATCACCGCCACCAGCCGCATCAAAGAAGCTCGTACCAAAGTTACGGTCAGTCAGCATCATAGTCACTGCGCCTGCCAAGACGGGCATTGCAGCGATCAATAAGAAGGCAGTGATTAACCATGTCCAGACAAATAGTGGCATGTCCATAAGCTTCATATCAGGAGCGCGCATATTCATGATCGTCGCGATGACATTGATCGCACCCATGATAGATGAGAAACCTAGCATGTGAATCGCAAAGATAAAGAAGTCGGTACTCGCGGGTGCAAACGTAGTCGATAAAGGCGCGTAGAAAGTCCAACCAAATGCGGGGCCGCCGCCTTCCATAAACAGCGTGCTAAGCAACATAGCGCCAGCAAAAGGCAGAATCCAGAAGCTCCAGTTATTCATTCTGGGCAGTGCCATATCTTTAGCGCCGATCATTAACGGTATCTGCCAGTTAGCCAAGCCAACAAAGGCTGGCATGATCGCACCAAACACCATAATCAACCCATGCAAAGTGGTCATCTGGTTAAAGAACTGAGGCTCTATTAATTGCAATCCAGGCTGAAACAGTTCAGCACGAATGACCATTGCCATTGCACCACCAATCAACAGCATAGTGAATGCAAACCAAAGATAGAGTGTGCCTATATCTTTGTGGTTGGTTGTGGTTACCCATCTCATCAAACCTTTAGCAGGACCATGATGATGATCGTCATGTGCATCATGACCATGGGCATCTATTCCATCTTGAACATCAGATGTGGTTGTAGCCATTATCTATTCTCCTATCTTGCTGATTTAATGGTTGAAGGCTGAACTACGTCACCGGTGCTATTACCAAACGCATTACGTTCGTAGGTAACAATCGCAGCCAAATCACTATCGCTTAATTGATTACTATAGGCTTGCATAGCGGTACCTGCTTTTCCGTTCATGACGATTTCTATATGTGCTTTCACATCACCCAGCACAATGGGACTATCCGTCATTGCTGGGAAAGCACCAGGGATACCTTGCCCCGTTACGCCATGACAGCTAGCACAAGAAGTAGAATATACTTTTTGACCTTGCACCATTAACTCATCTTTTGTCCACTCTCTATCGCCAGCAGCATCAGCGGCTTTTTGTAGCTCTTTCTGCTCCTCCACCCAAACGGCATATCTTTCTTTGCTAACGGCCTCGACTACGACTGGCATGAACCCGTGGTCTTTACCACATAACTCTGCACATTGACCACGGTATACACCCGGCTCTTCGATCAATGCCCAAGAGTCATTGATAAACCCAGGGTTAGCATCTTGTTTAACGCCCAAGTCACGCACCCACCAAGAATGGATAACATCGTTTGAAGTCATAAGGAAGCGAATCCGCGTATTAATCGGCAATACTAAGCGGCGATCCACATCTAGCAAGTAGTTATCAGGAAAGCCACCTTCTGATGCCCCCATTTGTCGAGCATCGTTAGATTCTTTAGAGAGATTACTGAAAAAGCTCACCCCATTGTCCAAATACTCATACTGCCACTTCCATTGATAACCGGTTATTTTAACCGTCATCTCCGCTTTATCTGTATTTTCAAGATCAATCAAAACTTTGGTTGCAGGAAATGCAATCGCAATAAGAATAGCCAGAGGGCCAAGCGTCCAGAAAAGCTCGACTGCGGTACTTTCATGGAAGTTAGAAGCTACAGCCCCTCTTGATTTACGATGAAAGAAAATGGAATAAGCCATTACACCAAACACGACAACACCAATGGCAACACAGACCCAAAAAATCAGCATATGTAGATCATATATGTCGTTACTAATGGGTGTAACACCTTCTGGTAAGTTTAAGCCGAATTCTGCGGACGCAGAAAAGGGTAACAAAAACAAAGACAACAACATCCACTTACATAGCAATGATTTTATTGCTGTTCCTGACAATATATCTATTGAATATTTGCTATTCAACATACAGCTTCCTCCTGGTTTGAGTTTCTCAATAGCACATCTCCAAAATCCGAAAATTGATTCAATGCCAACACTCGATTCAAATTACTTAATTCTCTGACATACAACTTATATGTTTCATGTTTTGTAGTTCCAATATAGAAATTATTCTTTAGAAAAAATGGGAACATCCAAGTGATATTTAAATATTCTTTATTGCAATATTAGAAAACCCTAATACATCTTGCCTAATTACTTCTTTTAAGCCAAGACCCCCATTGTAAATTGTTTGATTAGAATTTAGTTATAAATCCATAATAAAACTGATCTAGTTCAAAAAACTCCGCGTAGTCTACAACCTAAAATAAAATTTTGCTACTTTATAACAACAATTTGTATGTAACACCTATCTATATTTTTCTAATTTAAAAACTACGAGTACTATTATCCACAAGCATAACCTCTTCTTCGTCACATAAGCCACTAATTAAATGTAATAATTATTTGCAACTGGTTATACCTATATGTAGGCGATATTTGGTAATAACGGTTATTTTTTTATTATTTTCACACTCCTTATGTAGCTTATTATTATATAATAAAATACTAATTCAGTGTTCTCGAATAGAAGAAATACGACACGTCAAAAGGGCAACCCTACAACTATAAAGAATGGGTGATTTGATTGGATAGAGAAACTTATCTTCTTGAGTGAATTGTTGTTATGCATTTTACCGTGAAATTAACTTTAGCTCCAAGACCATAATGATCAGATTAAACCTAAAAAACTCAGTTGAAACGTAGCGAGAATGACTAGAGCGCTGAAGATAAA
>CAZDMX010000063.1:0-9065 GCA_964506085.1 uncultured Thiothrix sp.
CTCTGATTAATTTATCGTAATATTCTCTTGCCCAAAACTTACCCTTTCGTCCCATTTTTCTATTGATTATTTTGGCGCTACCGCCTTTTATTTGTTGCATCACTATTGCTAATTTATCGAGTGGCTTGATTAATAAATGTACGTGGTTTGGCATTATGCTAAAGCAACAAAGCTCATAAATCACACAATTTCTAGTTTTTAGATAATCGCTCAATAGTTGTAATACCTCATTATTTAAGTAGGCACCATTAGCGGATTGATCGAGATACTGGTCTATTGCCAATTGTTGTTTGCTGTTAGGTATATTCTGTTGAGCCATTTTTTTTACATATTGATCGACGCTATCGTGAGTGCGAAATGTGATGAATTGGTAGTGACCTGCTATATCTTTGTGGGGCAGATATTTCTTTTGTTTGGTCATATGGAATTTAAAGCTGGAGATGAAGCTTTAGCTTCACTTTTGTAAGCGATGTATTTTGAGGCTAAAGCCTCTGCTCCGTGGATCATGGGTTGAAGCCCATTGATTTTAGATGTTGCTTTACCTTTTCTGTTAACTTGTCCACTGTTTTTGTTATTTTCGGTAACGGTTCGGCATAACGCTCTTCTAATATTTTTACACGATTTGCTAACTGCTGTGTAACTCGCTCTATCTCGGCTTGTATCTCAATTTGTAAACTGGCATTCCATTTATCTTCAATCACCAGTGCTTTTATTTCATCAATGCTTAATTCGGGGATTGCCGTCTTCTAGCGCAGGCTATGTGGATAAATCTAGTTTATTTGTTACCTATCACGGCATAACCGAATGTAAAACTTTCAAGAAAGTTTCCGGATCAAGAAACGCTTTCCCCCAGGTTTTATCAAAATCCACATTGGGTTTCAAGGCAATGATTTCATCAAGCGTCTTACCTTCTGCCATCAGTTTTTTCATACGATCTCTCACTGTTACCAGCATATCTCTGTAGGTGATCAGTGATTTTTTATCACCTAGTGGCCCATGCCCTGGAATGATTTTTGTATCCGCGTCGGCAATTTTCAGCACCTTCTCAACTGCTGCTATCATCCCATTTACACTGCCTTCGCTGGAAGAATCCATAAACGGATATAAGCCATTGAAAAAAGTATCTCCCATATGGATAACATTTGCTGTTTTGAAGAACACAATACTATCCCCATCAGTGTGAGCATTGCTCTGGTGTACTACCTCTATTTCTTGTTCGTTAAGATGAAAAGTTACTGTGTCATTGAAAGTGATTATCGGTAAAGCAACTTTAGGAGATGCCGGAACTTTCTTATTGAAGGCCTTGATGAAATTATCTTTAGACATGCGTTCGCGCACCTTATCATGTGCAACAATAACAACCCCTTCTTTTCCTAAATTCTCATTCCCGCCGGTATGATCAAAATGCCAGTGGGTATTGATAACAAAGCGCAAAGGCTTGTCGGTAAGTTCCGCAATGGCTGCCTTAATTTTGGGGGTTAGTGGTGCGAACTGATCATCTATCATAAAGACACCATCGTCACCGACTGACAAACCAATATTGCCGCCCTGCCCCATGAGCATATATAAGCCTTTCCCCACTTCGGTGGTAACTATCTTTATATTGCTAAATTCATCTGCCGCTTGTTTTGCAAAACCGACCGGAGCAATTGCTAACATGACCAAAAATAAGGTAGTGAAATACTTCAGCAAATTGTTCATTTGAATAGTCCTTTTAATGGGATACTCAAGTCTAATAGATTGAGCCATATTTACAATACTCCTTTTACAACTTTTACCTATAAACACCTCCTATCACTAGCTATAAACCAGTCAACTAAAAACTCTAATAATCTCTGAAAAATTGACACTTTTGATCTACTTTAGTTATTGAGGCGTTAATAATCTAATAGAAATTAGAGGGTATTATCGATGTTCAGCACAGTAACAAATTGGCTCTGGCAGCATGCCGTTAATTGGTTGAATGCAGAATCAGAGGCCAATTCCGTCGTTGAGGTTTTCGATTTTGATCGGCTATTAGCTGATACTCAACCTGCGGATGTCATTCTGGTTGAAGGTCGCGCCCATGTTAGTGAGGTTATCAAAATAGTAACGCTTTCCCCATGGACACATGTGGGTCTTACCATTGGTTCTCTAGACAGTATGACGGATCCACTCATGCGAAAAAAAGTCAGCGAGTTTTATCAGGGTGATCCCTCTCAGCCTCTCATTATTGAATCTTTGTTAGGTCATGGCACTGTGCTTAATCCGTTAAGCAGTTACCGAGGTCATCATTTAAGGGTTTGTAGAGCCATTAATTTACCCATCAAAGATCGTGCTAGCATTTCTTCTTTTGCAGTAGAACACTTGGGATTAGATTATGATGTTCGCCAGTTGCTTGATTTGGCAAGACTGATGTTTCCTTATGGCATTCTACCCAGAAAATGGCGTTCTTCACTGTTTCAGCATAATGCTGGCAAACCCACCCAGATTGTTTGTTCGAGTATGATTGCGCGTTGCTTTCAGCATGTACAGTATCCAATCTTACCGATTATACGTACTGACAAGAAGGATCAAACTCGATTTTACAAACGTAATTTTAGATTATTTGTACCGGCTGATTTTGACTACTCACCCTTTTTCAATGTGGTTAAATACCCGTCGAGAAAGTATGTAAGAAAAATTGCCTTTAACAGTTTCCCTTGGTGTGATCTACCGCAAAAAGAACAAGCAGAAAAAATATCAGCCAGCGAAGCTACTCCAGATGCAAGTGCAAGTCCAAGTCCAGATGCAAGCACACCCGTTGATGCTTTAAGATTCTCGTTTAGCCGTCTTAAAAATCAAATTATATCGACAAGGAGGTAGCCATGATCTGGTTTATATTATTAATTGTTATTATCGGTGTTCTTGGTTACTTACGACTGCCCTTGCGAAAATCAAATCTGGCTGTTATTACTTGGCTTGTTCTTGTGCCTATTACTGGCAGTTTATCGGGTCTTATATGGTTGCTCTGGTTACCCGTTTTGCTTATCTTTACACTCATCAACCTTCCTCAACTGCGCCAAAAGCTAATCAGCAAACCCGCGATGGCGCTAATAGCAAAAAATCTACCGCCTGTTTCCCGTACAGAACAAGAGGCTTTGGACAGTGGTGATGTGTGGTGGGATGCAGAACTATTTTCTGGCAAACCTAACTGGAATCGGTTATATGGACTCGCCTCTTTTAGCCTGACTCCTGAGGAACAAGCGTTTATTGACGGCCCCACTGAACAGCTTTGCGAGATGATCGATGATTGGAAAATTACTCATGAATTATTGGATTTGCCTGAAGAGATTTGGGACTTCATAAAAAAAGAGCGCTTTTGGGGGATGATTATTCCCAAGCGTTACGGTGGGCTTGAGTTCTCTGCACTGGCTCATTCTCAAGTCATTATGAAGATTTCCAGCAGAAGCACTACGGCTGCGGTAACTGTAATGGTTCCCAATTCATTAGGCCCTGGTCAGCTATTATTAGAATACGGATCAGAGCAGGAGAAAGAACACTTCTTGCCACGCCTGGCTACGGGTGAGGAAATTCCCTGCTTTGCCTTAACTGGCCCTGAGGCAGGTAGTGATGCCAGTTCTATCCCTGATATAGGTATTGTTTGCAGAACAGATTTTGAAGGCAACCCCGATGTATTGGGTATCCGACTCAATTGGGAAAAACGCTATATAACACTAGCTCCCATCGCTACTCTTTTGGGCTTGGCATTCCACCTTTTTGATCCGGATCATTTGCTTGGTGATACAGAGGATATTGGTATTACCGTTGCATTGATACCAACCAATACCGCAGGGGTTGAAATTGGCGACCGTCACTTTCCTCTCAATGCACCTTTCCAAAATGGTCCAACCCAAGGGGTTGATGTCTTTATTCCTATGGACTGGATTGTCGGTGGACGACAACAAGTGGGTAAAGGTTGGCAAATGCTGGTTGAATGCTTGGGAGAAGGTCGCGGCATTTCACTGCCATCACTCTCTGTAGGTGCAGCTAAAATGGCAAGCCGAGTAACCGGAGCCTATTCTCGTGTGCGTAAACAATTTAGTCTGCCTATCGGTAAGTTCGAAGGCGTTGAAGAACCCTTGGCAAGAATTCTGGGCAATACCTATATCATGGATGCAGGTCGCAAGCTGACATTAACTGCGCTAGATCATGGTCATCGTCCTGCGGTTATTACTGCGTTACTCAAATATCAATTAACCGAACGCATGCGCCGTGTGGTTAATGATGCAATGGATATACAAGGCGGTTCGGGCATTTGTTTAGGGCCTTCCAATTACATAGCTCGGGGATATCAAGCATTGCCCGTTGCCATCACCGTGGAAGGCGCTAATATTCTAACCCGCACCTTAATTGTTTTTGGTCAGGGAGCTGTCCGCTGCCATCCATTTTTGTTAACAGAAATGGAAACAGCACAAGCACAGGATATTGAAAAATTTGATCAGGCACTGTTCGGTCATATAGGGTTTGTAGTCAGCAATCTAACCCGCAGCCTTTGGTTTGGGCTAACGAATGCTATTTTTGAGGCTTGTGGCACACCCGCCACACGTTGCTATTGTCGGCATTTAACCAGGCTTAGTGCTAATTTTGCGTTAATAACTGATTATTCACTATTAACACTAGGCGGTAGCTTAAAGCGTAAAGAGCGACTATCTGGTCGGCTTGCAGATATTTTGTCCAATCTGTATCTCTGTTCCGCAGTATTAAAACATCATGAAGAACAAGGTGCTCCTCGGGCTGATAAAGCTCTGCTCGATTACGCAGCGCTTTTAACGATTCATCGTGCTCAACAAGCCATGCTAGCTGCGTTTCATAACCTACCGTTCCCGTGGGTAGCCAAGACGTTACGTTTCCTAATGTTTCCGTTCGGCAAGCCTTATGCACCTCCCCATGATGCACTCATCCACGAAGTCGCCAAAATTGCCTTAGAACCTTCTGCCACAAGAGACCGATTAACGGAAGGCGTTTATATGAGTGAAGACCCTGAACATCCAACCGGACGAATTGAATATGCCATGTTGCAAACCATTCGTGCAACCGACGCTGAAAAAAAATTACAGGGTTTAAAAAAGGCAGGGAAAGTGACAGGTCTGACCCAGGAAAAGCGGACTCAAGATGCACAGGCAAAAGGTTTGATCACGGATACAGAAGCACAATTATTGCTGAACTCATGGCAGGCAATGCGTAATGCGATACAGGTCGACTCATTTGCCCCGGGTTCTCTATGATTGGCCGTTCTTGTGCTTCGTAGGGTGGGAACATCCCACCAAACAGTACTATACTCACTACATCAAAAAGATACCTGATTACGGGTGTGATAAAAAGTGGAGTATTAATAAAACCTTCACTCATCGGAGGTATATTCAGTAGGTTGTGGATTATTCGTGAATATGGCGAGCTATGCACGTAATCAGGAAAGATAAGACTCATAAAGGAGTAGCACTATGTCCGACATGTCCAACTCAAGACCTGTATTTTTAGTAGATGGTACTCGCACCCCGTTTCTAAAAGCACGCGGCAAACCTGGCCCTTTCTACGCGGCTGACCTTGCTATCAACGCAGGAAAAGCTCTACTGCTACGCCAACCAAGCATCTCCCCCGAAGCCTTTGATGAAGTCATTTTCGGTTGTGTCTCACCCAGCGCTGATGAATCCAATATTGCACGCATTATTGCGCTACGTCTGGGGTGTGGTGAAAAAACACCGGCTTTTACCGTACAAAGAAACTGTGCCTCTGGCATGAATGCAGTTGACTCAGCTTGTCGAAATATCGCTCATGGCTATTCTGATCTGGTATTAGCAGGAGGTGTAGAAGCCATGAGCCATACACCACTATTGTTTAAAGAAAGCATGGTGAACTGGTTAGCTGACTGGAATATGGCGAAAAGTACCGGAGCCAAGCTAAAAGCCTTGAAGTCATTTAGACCCGCAAATTTTGCACCTGTCATAGCTTTATTACGAGGCTTAACAGATCCTGTTGTTGGCTTAAACATGGGACAAACCGCAGAAAAAATCGCCTACCGTTTTGGTATTAGCCGCGATGAAATGGACGCATTTTCGGTACAAAGCCATCAACGCTTAGGCTCAGCCATTGAACAAGGCTTTCATTCAGAAGTCGTTTCGCTTTATACCTCATCAGGAGTAGTAATGGCTAGTGATGATGGTTTGCGCCCAGATAGCTCAGTCGAAAAGCTAGCCAAGCTAAGAGCTGTTTTTGACAAGCCTGCGGGCAAGGTTACCGCTGGCAATAGCGCACAAATTACAGATGGTGCGGCCTGTTTGATTCTGGCTAGTGAAGACGCAATCGAACGTCATAAGTTACCCGTTCTTGCGCGACTACATCCTGCTCAGTGGGCGGGTGTCGATCCTGCTCAAATGGGCTTGGGGCCTGTTCATGCTATTGCAAAAACTTTAGTCGAACACCAATTACCCTTGCCAGCTATTGACTATTGGGAAATCAATGAAGCTTTTGCAGCACAAGTACTCAGTTGTATTAAAGCCTTAAATGATGACGAATACTGTCGCAATGAAATAGGCTTGGAGCATGCCATTGGGAAAATCGACCCAAGCACTTTAAACATTGATGGCGGCGGCATTAGCCAAGGTCATCCTGTGGGTGCAAGTGGCGCTCGAATCATATTACACATGGCTAATATCCTGAAACGACACGGTGCAAAGAAAGGCATTGCCAGTCTATGTATTGGTGGTGGTCAGGGTGGTTCAATGCTGGTAGAAGGAGTTTCATAATGCATGATTATCAACATGTGTCGCTTCACAAGGGAGAGCATGACATAGCTTGGCTAACACTTGATGTACAAGGAAAACCCGCCAATATTTTAATGCCAGAAGTGCTCGATGAGATTCAAATAGCCTGTAGTGAGGTTAAACACCTAGCGGCAAAAGGCATGATCATTTGTTCCGGCAAATCTAACGGTTTTATAGCAGGTGCTGATATTGAGCGTTTTAAAGGTGATAAGAATGCCGAAAGTAATATTGAACGAGCAAAGGAGTACATTGATCAGGGACAACACACCTGTGATCTTGTAGAAGGTCTGGATATCCCTACTGTTGCCATGATTGATGGCTTTTGTATGGGTGGAGGCACTGAGCTTTCTCTGGCTTGTGATTATATTGTAGCTACCGATAATCCAAAAACCCGTATTAGTTTGCCTGAAATAAAGCTCGGTATTCACCCCGGCTTTGGTGGCACGGTACGTTCTATTAAACGCATGGGTGTTTTAAAAGCAATGCCTATGATGTTGACCGGAAAAGCTTATACCGGTCGTATTGCCGCAAAATTAGGGTTAGCTGACTTTTGTGTGCCGATACGTCAGTTAAAAAGCACTGCGATACATGCCATCTTGAATAAACCAAAAAAGAAAACTGTTCCTGCGTATATTCGAATATTAGAAAAAAAGGTAATGAAACCTGCGCGCTCTATCATCGCTGCACAAATGCGTAAACAGGTTTCACAGAAGGCCAAGCCTGAACACTACCCTGCTCCCTACGCTTTGATAGATTTATGGAAGGAACATGGCGGCAATGAAGCCGATATGTACGAACATGAAGCCCGTTCTGTATCCAAACTTATTCTCACTGAAACCGCACAAAATCTGGTGCGAGTCTTTTTTCTACAAAGCCAGTTAAAGGGCTTAGGAGATAAATCACTAATTAACCCCAAACATATACATGTCATTGGTGGCGGTGTAATGGGTGGTGATATTGCAACATGGTGTGCAGCTCAAGGATTAAAAGTTACTGTGCAGGATATGAGTGATGAGGCGTTAGCAAAAGTCGTGCAGCGTGCGCATAAAACACTGCAACGGAAGTTCAAAAAAGATCGATTAAGTATTCGAGACACTCTGGATAGACTCGTTCCAGACAAGGACGGTTACGGTATTGCCAATGCAGATGTCATTATTGAAGCAGTATTTGAAGACTTGGATGTTAAACGCCAGATTTTCAAAGATGTCGAACAAAAAGCTCGACCTGATGCCATTCTCGCAACCAACACATCCAGTATTCCATTAGCCGATATAGCCGAAGCTTTACAAGCACCTGAACGACTCATTGGCTTACATTTCTTTAATCCTGTTTTCAGCATGCCGCTGTTGGAAGTTGTCTACGACAAAGATGTAACCAGTGAAGAGCAAGTGGCTGTAGGTACAGCATTCGGTCGGCATATCAATAAGCTGCCACTTCCTGTTAAAAGCAGCCCTGGTTTTCTTATTAACCGAATCCTTATGCCTTATCTACTTGAAGGTGTCACACTTTACCAACAAGGCGTACCTGCAACAGTCATTGATACAGCAGCAAAAGATTTTGGTATGCCAATGGGGCCTTTAGAGTTAGCCGACACGGTTGGACTGGATATCTGTTTACATGTTGGCAAAATTCTTTCTTCAGCATTGGGAGTTGATTTACCCAGTAATTTACAAAGTTTCATTGATAATAAAAAGCTCGGCAAGAAAACTGGAGAAGGGTTTTATCAGTATAAAAAAGGGAAGCTCGTTAAGCCGCCTAAGGCAAAATGGGAAGGTGATACTCATCAACTTCAGCAACGGATGATTAACAAAATGCTGGATGAATCTCAGAAATGTCTAGATGAAGGGGTAGTTGAAAACGCTGATCTACTGGATGCAGGCGTTATTTTCGGTACGGGCTTTGCACCATTTCGAGGTGGCCCGATGAATTATTCGCGATCTAAAACCATTTAATCTTAAAATGGAATCACACTTCATATGAATTTAGATCATCTCTGATCTACGGGCAACTATTCAGCTTAAATTCTAACAATCATGTTATTGCAATAACAATTAACCTAAAAAACGCAGTTGAAACGTAGCGAGAATGACTAGAATGCTGAAGATAAAGGAATTTCTGGAAAATTTTGGCTTTATTCGTAGTCACTCTACGGGTGAAGTCAGAATTTTCCAGAAAACCTTTAGATTCAGTGCTATAGCATTCGCAGTAGTTTCAACTGCGTTTTTTAGGTTTAAGTAGTAAAAGCATGCTAATAATATGCACTATTTAAAATACACATTAAAA
>CAZDMX010000064.1:0-3047 GCA_964506085.1 uncultured Thiothrix sp.
ATAGACTCTCTTGATGCTGGCCATTGCGGGGATAAAAATGCCGATGAAATCATTTATCGTCTTGCCGGTGATCACTTTTTGCTGGTCGAATACGGCAAAAAAATACTGGATATTCGTTTACGATTCCGTGCCCATGCATTAATGCAATGGCTGCAAAATAATCAGCTTGCAGGAATGCAGGAATTGACACCGGGTATTCGCTCACTACAGATTCACTATGATAGCCAACAACTTTCTGCCGACGACCTAATCATTCACCTTAAACACGCCGAAGCAGAAATATCACAAAACATTGAAGCGTTAACCGTACCTTCCCGTATCGTGCATATCCCGCTGTCATGGGATGATGAAGCCTGTCAGCTTGCTATAGAAAAATACATGCAATCGGTACGCAAAGATGCGCCTTGGTGTCCGAGTAATCTGGAATTCATCCGTCGTATTAATGGGCTGGATGATATTCAGGCTGTTAAAGATATTGTATTTTCAGCTAACTATCTAGTAATGGGATTAGGGGATGTTTATTTAGGAGCGCCTGTAGCTACACCGCTAGACCCAAGGCATCGACTGGTCACCACCAAATACAATCCCGCGCGAACATGGACAGCAGAGAATTCGGTCGGCATAGGGGGTTCGTATCTGTGTGTTTATGGTATGGAAGGCCCAGGCGGGTATCAATTTGTGGGTAGAACCTTGCAGATGTGGAACCGCTATAAACAAACTAAAGAATTTTCAAAACCGTGGTTATTGCGCTTCTTTGATCAGATCAAATTCTATGAAGTCAGTGGCGAGGAACTACAACACATTCGTCAGGACTTCCCTCAAGGTCGCTACCCTTTGCGTATTGAAGAAAGTAGTTTTTCACTAACGGATTACGCGGAGTTTCTGGATAAAGAATCAGCGGGTATCAACACATTCATACAGAAACGTGATGCCGCTTTCGATAAAGAACTCGCCCTCTGGCACGCTACGGGTCAGTTTAACTTTGAAGTCATAGAAGAAGAAACGACCGTGTCAGAAGTTAACTGGCCTGAGGACAGTACCGTCATTGACAGCCCTGTTCCCGGTTGCATATGGCAATTGATCGTTAAAGAGGGAGATCGTGTAAGTACTGGAGATACTATGCTCATTGTCGAATCCATGAAAATGGAAATCACCATTCAAGCGCCTTGTGAGGGTATCGTTACCCATGTTCTCTCTTCTGCTGATACAAATGTTAGCGCTGGGCAAGCACTTGTGGTACTCAAAGAGGAGAGTCAATCATGATCAATACCAGTATTAGCACACTCAAGAGCGCTTACGCAAACGGTGAATTAACACCAAAACAAGTGATTGCAAAAATCATTCAACGCAATGCTGAATATGCCGATAAAAATATCTGGATTTATCAGTTAAGCATGGATGAATTAACCCCTTATCTGGATGCTCTAGAAAAAAACCCTCCCGATACGCTTCCGCTATGGGGAATTCCTTTTGCCGTCAAAGACAATATTGATTTAGCAGGCATTCCAACAACAGCCGCGTGTCCTGAGTACGCTTATACACCAGAGCGCTCGGCAACGGTTGTAGCCAAACTGATAGAAGCAGGGGCAATTCCGATTGGCAAAACCAATCTGGATCAATTTGCTACTGGCTTGAACGGCACACGCTCACCCTATGGCGCTTGCCACAATGCCTTTGATGATGATTATATTAGTGGTGGCTCTAGTGCAGGTTCAGCCGTGGCGGTTGCCTTAGGCTTAGCGTCTTTTAGTTTAGGGACGGATACCGCCGGATCAGGCAGAGTACCCGCCTGTTTTAATAACCTCATTGGACTAAAACCAAGTCGAGGTTTGCTCTCTAATACGGGAGTAGTGCGAGCCTGTCGCAGCCTTGATTGTGTCAGCATTTTTGCATTGAATACGGATGACGCCAATACCGTTTTATCGGTTGCAGAAGGCCACGATGAAACAGATGAATATAGCCGAGAAAATCCGTATTCAAACTCTAGTCGTCATTACGGAACTAATAACCACCCGTTGAAAGTCGGCGTGTTACCCAAAGATCAGCTAGAGTTTTTTGGTGATGATAGCTATGCACAAGCTTATCAAGAGACTATTCAGAATCTATCTACATTAGATATAGAATTCATCGAGGTTGATTATACCCCTTTCTTAGCGACAGCCAAATTACTCTACGAGGGCCCTTGGGTCAGTGAGAGATACTTAGGAACCTTGCCTCTGAGCAAAGACAACCCAGCAGCCATGTTGGATGTGATTAGAGAAATTATAGAACCCGGTAAAGCATTGTTAGCCACCGATGCTTTTGCCGCACAATACAAACTAACCGCTTTTAAAAAGCAGTGCTTAGCACAGTTAAAGTCATTAGATTGCCTGTTAGCCCCAACGACCAGCCAACATTTTACTATCGAAGAAATGCAGCAAAACCCAATTGTTGCTAATAGCCAGTTAGGTCAATACACCAATTTTGTGAATTTACTAGACCTTAGTGCCATTGCTATTCCCACAACCTTTACCAACAAAAACCTTCCCTTTGGTATCACTCTAATTGCCGATCATTTTCAGGATAGAAAACTACTAAGCATAACCAATACCTTACAGCAACACCTGCAACTGCCTCTTGGTGCAACAAACTTTCCTCTTTCCCCTTCAGAATTCACGAATCCCCAGAAAACAAGTGATCACATAGAGATAGTCGTTTGTGGTGCGCATATGCAAGGGTTACCTCTCAACTGGCAACTCATCGAACGCGGTGGGCAGTTCCTAGAAAAAACCACCACAGCGGATTACTATCGTCTATATGCTTTAGCAGGTGGTCCACCTTACCGCCCCGCATTGGTGTTTGATGGAGAACAGGGATCTCCTATAGAGGTAGAAGTATGGTCATTACCAGCCGCTGAATTGGGTAGCTTTGTCGAAGGCATTCCCGCGCCTTTGGGAATGGGTAAAGTAAAATTAAAAGAGGGTCGAATGCTGTGTAGCTTTATTTGTGAATCTCATGGCATTAAGGATGCCACAGAGATTACCGAATTCAGTGGATGGCGTGCTTAC
>CAZDMX010000064.1:3147-9052 GCA_964506085.1 uncultured Thiothrix sp.
TCATGGCATTAAGGATGCCACAGAGATTACCGAATTCAGTGGATGGCGTGCTTACTTAGCGAATAATTAAAGAGAGAGATGTATGGATAATCGGATCGTTTTTTAGGTTTGTCTTATAACATCCCTTCTTCTTTAATAAAAGCCACAACCTTATCCAGATTTTCTCCATTCTTAAGATTGGTAAATATATACGGTTTATCGCCTCGCATACGTTTGCTGTCCCTGTCCATGACTTCAAGCGATGCACCTACCATAGGAGCCAGGTCAATTTTATTAATGATTAATAAATCAGATTTAGTAATACCAGGGCCACCTTTTCGCGGAATCTTGTCACCCGCTGCTACGTCGATCACATAAATGGTCAAATCTGCCAATTCAGGGCTAAATGTTGCGCTTAGATTATCACCGCCGCTTTCTATAATCACAAATTCTAAATGTTCGAATTGCTCACACAAGTCTTCCACCGCAGACAAGTTAATAGAGGCATCTTCTCGGATAGCTGTATGCGGACAACCTCCAGTTTCAACACCTACAATTCTATTAGCATCCAATACTTCGTGGCGTAGCAAAAACTCTGCATCTTCTTTGGTATAGATGTCATTGGTGACCACTGCAAAATCGTGTTCGTCTTTCATAGCTTTACATAACTGACGTATCAATGCTGTTTTTCCAGAACCGACAGGGCCACCAATGCCCAATCTGAGTACGGTGTCTTTCTTTTTCATAAGTGATTCTTCTTAAATTATTAAAATTAGGAACGAAACAGCCGTGAGTACTGTGTTTCGTGTTGCGCGCTAAGGATGGCAAGCATAGGCAACGAAGCACCTATGTGCTGTGTTTCAATACGTGATCCTTTGCTGACTGACTCAGGAAGATGGGTCATGACTTCGGACAGGATACGCTGACCATCGGTTTGTCCTAGCGGAATCAGTTTTATCGCAGCGGTAATCTGATTATCAAGCCATGACCATAGATAACCCATACAGGCTTGTTCACAGCTAATATCCCATTTTACGGCTGCCAAGGTGAATAGCGTTAGAAAGCAAACCTTATTTTTCTTGTTACTCTTTTTCCATTGTTTTGCTTCTTCAATACCTAAATCAAACAATAGTCGCGCCAGTGCAAGACCTAGGTGATGATCCTCATCCCGCAGCTCTTTTGTTTCTCGTTGTGCACGTAGAAAATGGGTCCAATAAGTCACTTGCTGAAGGTTGTCATCGCTCCATGCCTGATACAAACGATAAAAAATGGGTACATCTGTTTGTTGAAGGCTGAATTTTAAGCTATCCATCAGCCATTTTTTTGTTGCATCGACATCTTTCAACAAACCAGAATCAATCGCTGCTTCCAAGCCTTGTGAATAAGCGAAAGCACCAACAGGCAAGGTCGGACTACTTAATTGAAGAAGCCTCAATAACGATTGTGATTGAAGTTTAGACATCATGAAATGACTTATTCTCTACTTTTTATTGATTTTATTTGTTATGACAACTTTCTGTAACCTGGTTTTATTTAGCATCTTATAAGAAGCAAAGCCAAGTAAAAGAATAGCCACGACAAATGTCAGTAAGTGATAAGGACTAATCAGTGAATGCATAATTTGCGCCATCACAGATGCACTATACAGGGCTTCAGGGTGAGCTAAAACTATAGAGCTAAGGGAAGCCAGCAATAACGAAGTAATCAATAAAAATGTTTTTCTAATCATGTTTTAAAAATATCCTGTGATAAAAACAACAAACTAGTGACTATGCGCATGACCCGAAGCAGTTTGATAAGCACCTGCCTCCGGTTCGAAAGAGGCTTGCTCTACATGTACGTCCAAGCCCAGACCCTGTACCATTTGATCAAGCACATGATCATGCTGATAACGTAAAAATCCTGTTCCAATTTGTAGGCTGACGTGACGATTGCCTAAATGATAACAGGTACGCGCAAGTTGCAAAGTATCGTCACAATAAACCGTGCTTACAGTTTCCAGTGCCGCTTTGATTTCGATCGCTACAGTTTTATCATCATCGGCTGTTTTGTCGCTTAACAAGAAATCGCCATGTTTTAGGCTTTTGCCATTTTCGAGCACAATACCTGCGGCGCGATTATCATCTAATGTTACCTTTAAACGGCTTTTAGTGCGCTGATCAAACGTCAATGTCAATGTGGTATCTGGGGTGACCGATTCTGTAGTTTTTTGGCTAAATTTCAACATGGTTTAACCTAGAATCCTCAGTTGGACAGCTTGTAGAGTGATTTTAGTGGACTGAATGGCGTAATGAAAAAAGGAATTAATGGTTGATCCTTAATGAGTTTTTTCATATAGCTAGTCAGTTCAATAAAGTTGCTCTACTGGCTGTAGCGGCTTCACTCTAAGAGTGAAGGTTGATATTCCTACTTATTATCAGTTTATCAATTACTTAATAGTGGATGGAAGCGGTCAACTGAGGATTCTAGGTTTAATATGACTAGAACAAGAAATAACGTTGGGCAAGCGGCAGTACTTCAGCAGGTTCGCAGGTCAATAACTCACCATCAGCACGCACTTGATAAGTTTGTGAATCGACTTCTATTTTAGGCAGATAGTCGTTATGGATCAGGTCTTTTTTGTTAACGGTTCGACAGCCACTTACCGTCCCTATCAAACTTTCTAGCTTTAGCTCTTCTGCGATACCAGCATCTACGGCAGCTTTAGACATAAACGTCATACGAGTGGCTAAACGTGAGCGGCCATAAGCACCAAACATGGGTCGATAATGCACCGGTTGCGGCGTTGGAATGGACGCATTGGGATCGCCCATAGGCGCACTAGCAATTGCTCCACCCTTGATAATAAGGCTGGGTTTTGTACCAAAAAATGCAGGTTTCCATAAGACGATATCAGCGAGTTTACCAACTTCGATCGAACCCACTTCATGCGCCATACCGTGTGACAGTGCAGGGTTAATAGTATATTTAGCGATATAACGCTTAATACGATTATTATCATTGCCCGCAGGATCACCCTCAAGACTACCGCGCTGAACTTTCATTTTATGAGCGGTTTGCCAGGTGCGTGTAATGACCTCACCAACCCGCCCCATGGCTTGTGAATCAGAGGCGATCATGGAGAAAGCACCTAAATCGTGCAGAATATCTTCTGCTGCAATGGTTTCACGTCGAATACGTGACTCTGCAAATGCCACATCTTCAGCAATACTCGGCGATAGATGATGACAGACCATCAGCATATCTAAATGTTCATCAATGGTATTCACCGTATAAGGACGCGTAGGATTGGTTGATGAAGGTAATACATTCATCTCGCCACAGGCTTTGATAATATCAGGGGCATGTCCGCCACCAGCGCCTTCTGTGTGGAAGGTATGGATGGTGCGGCCTTTAAAAGCCGCGAGTGTGTCTTCCACAAAGCCCGATTCATTGAGTGTGTCGGTATGAATCGCGACTTGAATATCGTGTTTTTCTGCCACGGACAAACAGTTATCAATTGACGCAGGTGTTGTACCCCAATCCTCGTGAAGTTTAAGACCCAATGCACCCGCGACGACCTGTTCATCCAGAGCCTCTGGTAAACTTGCATTCCCTTTACCCATAAAGCCAAGGTTCATGGGGAATGCTTCCGCTGCTTGTAACATGCGATGGATATGCCATGGCCCTGGCGTACACGTAGTTGCATTGGTTCCGGTTGCCGGCCCCGTTCCACCACCCAGCATGGTGGTTACTCCTGAACTTAACGCTTCTTCGATTTGTTGTGGGCAGATGAAGTGAATATGCGCATCAATACCGCCTGCAGTAATGATCGAACCTTCCCCTGCTATCGCTTCAGTACCTGGCCCCACGATAATATTTACATTGTCTTGAATATCGGGATTACCAGCTTTTCCAATAGCTGATATACGTCCATTCTTAATGCCAATATCGGCTTTAATAATTCCCCAATGATCGACAATCAAGGCATTGGTGATAACGGTATCGACGACTTCAGCCGCCACCGCCTGACTTTGCCCCATGCCATCACGAATCACTTTTCCGCCGCCGAATTTTACTTCATCACCATAGGTCGTCAGGTCTTCTTCAACCTCTAGCCAGAGTTCGGTATCTCCAAGACGCAATCTATCGCCAGTGGTTGGCCCATACATTTCGGCATAAGCTTGTCGGCTAATCGTGCTCATGATTTGCCTCCATTATGCTTGGCTACATCATCAATGCTACCCATGACTTTCGCATTAAAGCCATACACATGACGTCTACCCACAAAGTTGACCAACTGAACCGTGCGAGTTTGCCCTGGCTCAAAACGTATGGCGGTACCCGCTGCAATATCCAGTCGAAAACCTAGCGACTTTTCACGCTCAAAGGTCAGCGCACTATTGGTTTCGTAAAAATGATAATGTGAACCCACTTGTATCGGGCGATCACCTGAATTACTGACTTCAAGACTGAGTTTTTCACGGCCTTGATTCAATTCAATTTCACCTTCAGCGGCACGAAGTTCTCCTGGGATCATAGTTAGTACCTCACGCAATGGGGTTGTGGACAGTGACCAGCTTGGTGCCATCGGGAAACGTAGCTTCGACTTGTACATCGTGGATCATTTCTGGAATGCCGTCCATTACGTCATCACGGCTTAGTAGTGTTTGCCCATAAGACATCATTTCAGCTACGGTTTTGCCATCACGCGCACCTTCCATTATGGCTGCGCTGATATAGGCTACCGCTTCGGGATAATTAAGCTTTACACCACGGTCTTTACGACGCTCTGCTACTAAAGCGGCTGTGAATAGGAGAAGTTTATCTTTTTCTCTGGGGGTTAGTTCCATAATCTATTCCTTTTAATTGCACAGTGGGATTCTCCCACCCTACGTTGCCCATATTCTGGGTAAGCATACGGGTCGTTGCATGATTTCATCACGCAAGGCTGACCATATGGCTTTCAATACTTGGCTGACTTGTTCTGCATATTGCCCTAGGCAACGTGCGATAAGCACATCATCTAATAAGGTAATACCTATTTCTAACTCGTTACTGTCAGTAGCGATACTGGCAATCGCCAAACGTGCTCTTCCCAACAGTTCGGTGGTTGCATGAGTCGATATAAACGTACCAAAACAAGGATAACTGTTTACACAAATCGAGCTGTTTATTTCATTTGCGTTATTCAATTGTAGTCGATCAAGCAACAATGGCATGTCATTACGAAAAATTTCAAGTTTTGTGGTGACTTGTCCGGCGGTAAATTTTTCATTGGCCGCCGGTCGTCCATAGCATTGAATTTCCCAACCCATGAAACGAGCTGATTCTTGCAGCATTACACGAGTATGTAATTCAGAATGTGTCTTATCGAAGAAAATATTCTCTTGTGGAAACCATTCTAGAGCACAATCACTTCCAATAGTTAGCGTCTGCTTTTGTATCGCTAGTTGTCCAGTATTTCGATAAAACTTTGTCGCTCCCGGTGTCGTGATCAACACTTGAGCTTGCTGTTGCAGATTGACATCAATATGCAACTGATCACCCCCTACTACGCCTCCAGGTGGATGCAGCAAATAGACATGACAGACATCACCTTCAGGATAAAAAGGTCGTTGAATTGCCAGTGGGCCTTTATGTTCAGTTTTGCTAATGACTGTTCGCGTATTGCTGGCTTTAAATTCTAATCTTAATTGGGCTTGCCAACCTTGATTATCTGGCTCTGATGCATCTAGTCTTTTAGCCGTTTGCGTCATACCGTTAAGAATTTTTGTATCAGGCTATCGTCGAGTTCTGTCATCTCTCCGGTGGCTACATTACGTCCACGATCCAGTATACAAAACTGGTCTCCCACTCGCCGTGCAAAGGGGAGTTTTTGTTCTACCAATAACACCGTAATACCCAGTTCTTTATTGAGCTTCTGAATGATATCACCAATCTGGTG
>CAZDMX010000065.1:0-3000 GCA_964506085.1 uncultured Thiothrix sp.
ATAGGTTATTAACCTAAAAAACTCAGTTAAAACTACTGCGAATGTCTATAGCACTCTCTCGCTACGTTTCAATTGAGTTTTTTAGGATTAACGATAAATCACGGTATGAATCACATGGTTGTTCTCAAAAATAACTGCTGAGTTGCCGTATTTCCATGTGGTTATTTTAGGGTTTCGCTTGGTTATTTTACCGGGGGCAACACTTTTTGATACGGGCTCACCGAATGTTGATCGCACGGTATTCATGTTCATACCTGCTTTCGGCGCGTTTGACTTCATAAGTATTTTCGGAGCGCTACCTAGATTCAAGATGTCGGCGGATGAACTTAACGGGACTATTACAGCCACACTGATTATGCTTGTAATGAATAGCTGTTTTAGCATCATTTTTTACCTTTAAATATTCTATGGGGTATACTCGCCAACCATGTTTAAACCACTCGAATTATTCGTTGGATTACGCTATACGCGTTCCAAACGAGATAATCATTCTATCTCTTTTATATCACTGGCTTCTATGCTTGGTATCACTCTGGGTGTCCTTGTGCTGATTACCGTTTTGTCTGTGATGAATGGTTTTCAGAAAGAACTAAGAAGTAGAATACTGGGGATGGTTTCGCATGTCACGGTTTCAGGGACAGATGGCGTGCTGGCAGATTGGCAGAGTGCTATGAATCGGTTTAATAACCAGGACGATACCTTGGGGGAGGGTGATATTCTTGGAGTAGCCCCTTTCATTGAAAAGCAAGTGATGATCACCAGCGAATATGGCACACCACAAGGTGTACTGGTAAACGGTGTAAGTCCTGAGCATCAAGAGACAGTAAGTGATGTAAACCTGCCTGAGCATCGTGTGCTCGGTGATTTACACGAATTAAAGTCGCGCGGTTATGGCATTGTGCTGGGTGTAGAATTGGCAAATAATCTAAATGCATCTTTGGGAGATAAGGTAACGGTTATTTCACCTAAAGCCAGAGTCACACCTGCGGGAGTTATCCCTCGTATGAAGCGCTTTACCGTGGTGGGGATTTTTAAGATGCGCATGCCCGATTATGATAGTTCCAGCGCTTTTATTCATCTGGATGATGCGAAACGCTTATTCAGTATGCGTCAGGGTATTAGCGGCGTGCGCTTAAAACTTGAAGATTTGTTTCAGGCAGATATCGTTGCGTACACGCTTCAAAACCAATTCGGAAATGACTATAAAGTTAAAAGCTGGTCAGAAGACAATGCTAGTTTGTTCCATGCCTTTAAAATGGAAAAAGTAATGATGTACATAGTTCTGGGGTTGATTGTTTTTGTCGCGCTGTTTAATCTGGTGGCTTCTTTGGTGATGATGGTTAAGGACAAGACCGCAGATATTGCGATTTTACGAACTTTGGGCATGAGTCCTGCGAGCATCTCAAAAACATTTATTATTCAAGGCAGCATCATAGGCGTATTCGGTACGCTTTTGGGGGTGATTCTAGGTGTGCTTTTAGCCACCAATGTTGAGAGTATTGTACCTGCCATTGAATCGTTGTTGGGGCGAAAGATATTCGACGAAAGCGTGTTTTATATCAGTGAAATTCCTTCCGATATGCAGATAAAAGAAGTCGCTATGATTGCATTAGTCTCATTGGTAGCTTCGATACTTGCTACGATTTACCCTGCTCGTCGGGCCGCCGCTATTCAACCTGCGGAGTCTTTGCGTTATGAATAGCTTCCTGTTTTCCAGATTTGTTACAGGAGTTAACGAATGTTTAAACCAATAGAGGCATTCCTTGGTTTGCGCTATACCCGTTCACGAAAAGGTACTTATGTTTCGTTTATAGCATTAGCATCGATGATCGGATTGGCTATCAGTGTGTTGGTGTTAATCACCGTTTTATCTATTATGAATGGCTTTGAACAAGCTTTGCGAGAGCGAATATTGGGTATGTTGTCTCACGTAACCGTATCCTCAGATACGGGTGAAGTTCAGGATTGGCGAGCACTCCGCGACACCACTTTACAATTTCCCCATGTGCAAGGAGTCGCGCCTTTTATTCATAAACAAGTGATGCTTAATGTTGACGGTGAAGTCAGAGGCGTGAGTTTGCAGGGGGTGATGCCTGAATTACAAACAACTATTGGCACCATCGAAGAGCATATGACGGGGAGCTTTAATGATCTACAAGAAGGTGAGAACGGTATTATTTTAGGACAAACACTAGCACAGGATCTTGGTGTTAAGGTGGGTGAGGATGTTATCGCTATAAGCCTGCGTTCGTTGACTATGGACAGTGGAGAGATGCCCACCTTACAAGGGTTCAAGGTGATAGGTACTTTCAAACTGGATATGAAGATTTATGACAGTACGATGGCCTTTATCCATCTAAGTGATGCAGCCGCTATGCTGGAAATGGACAACCGAGTTTCAGGGGTACGATTACAACTGGATGACATGCTTAAAGCCCCTATGATAAGTGATTTGATTTATGAAATGTCAGAACCCGGAATCTGGGTGACAGACTGGACGCGACAAAACAGGAATTTCTTTAAGGCAATAAGTACGCAAAAGACCATGTTCTTTTTTATCTTGATTATGCTAGTAGCGGTCGCAGCGTTTAATTTAGTGTCAACAATGATTATGGTAGTCACCGACAAAAATGCAGATATTGCTATTTTACGAACCATGGGATTAAGTCCTGGTGGTGTGATGCGAACCTTCCTCGTGCAAGGTAGCTTGATTGGCATCATAGGTACGGTTGTAGGTGTTATTTTAGGCATGGTTATTTCCTTGAACATTGAAATCATAGTGCCCTTTATTGAAAGCGTTTTAGGTGTGCCATTAGTATCGGAAGATGCTTATTTTATAAGTAAAATCAAAGGTGCTTTAGAAATGAGGGATATTTTACTAATAGCAGGGAGCACCTTGTTTTTATCATTGGCGGCTACTTTGTATCCATCATGGAAGGCATCAAAAGTACAGCCCGCTGAGGCGCTTAGGTATGAATAGGGATAAGAATAGCAATATGG